>JANXZU010000125.1 GCA_025355345.1 Syntrophaceae bacterium | reverse complement strand
GCCACCACCGATAGCAATTACCATTACAAAGCTGGCATATATTTCGCCGAATGCTTTTAAAGTAATAGAGACAATTGGAATTACGGTATAATCTGAATCAGGCAGCGCGTTAATATTTGCGGCTCTAATAATCAGGACATGAACACACATGTATATTGCTATAATAAAAAGCAACTGGAAAATAATGATTCCAAGTACTGCCTCTGATGATAAACCGGATATGGATTTCCATACTGTTATCCAAGCAATAAGTGCCGACACGACTATTACTACCGCTATAATTTGCAAAGTAATCGCAAACATTTGTCTAAAGAACTTCCCTTCAGAAATCTTTTCCAGAACTGTCTCCATAAAAAAAACTTTTTCCATGATTATCTCCTTTGTCGTAAAAGTATTTATATTGTTTCAATAATTACCTAATTATTATTTAATATAGGACATTATAAAATGCAAGGAAATTTAAATTACCTATTGATATTATGGGCAAAAATATAAATTTGTCATTAAAGTCAGAACCAATCCTCGTATAATTTTATTTTGCATATTTTACTGTCAGTATCTTTATCTTTTGTTATTAAATATATGTGTTTGATTCAATTCTCGAAACGCACAAATATTTTCCTTTAAATTGATAAACAGTATTGTGTAAAAAATATTCTTGACAGCAACACAAAACGTGCTACTTATCAACAAAAAGTATTACGGGGAAGAGGTTTAAAGATGGTGTGCAAAGGGTTTAGAAAGGAACTGTTATGCTTAGTGTTTCTATTAATGACCGGCAATTCCTGGGCGGCACACCCACTGATCACCGATGACACCGGTACACAAGGAAAAGGGAAGTTTCAACTGGAATTGAACGGTCAATACGACTGGGAGAAGGAAAGTATTAACGGCGTGTCTACCAAGACCACAGGTGGACAGGTGGCAACTACGCTGTCTTACGGCATTGCCGAAAATGTTGATCTGGTATTGAGCTTACCCTATCAGTGGGGAAAGACCGAAGAAAATGAAGTCACGGCCTATAATGAAAACGGAATCGGCGATATGGTTTTTGAAGCCAAATGGCGGTTCTTCGAAAAAGAAGGATTTAGTCTGGTATTGAAACCGGGTATCAGCATCCCCACCGGCAACGACGAAAAGGGACTGGGTACAGGAAAGTTTGGTGGGCATATCTTTTTGATCGGCTCTAAAGAACTTGGGCCTTGCGCATTTCATGCCAATCTGGGTTACATCAGAAATGAAAACAAGGCCGATGAACGCAAAGATATCTGGCATGCCTCGATGGCAACCACCTGGGAAGTCATCAAAAATTTAAAGCTTGTTGCAAATATTGGCATTGAACGCAATACCGATGATGAAGCCAGCAATAATCCTGCCTTTATCATTGGCGGTGTAATTTATTCCGTCACTGAATATTTTGATTTAGATTGCGGTGTAAAATACGGGTTGACCTCATCCGAGACCGACCTATCCCTGATGGTCGGAATGGCCTTAAGGTTTTAGAAAGAGAAATTATTATGCACATGGCAGATGCTTTACTCTCACCTACTGTGGGAGCAACAATGTGGGCATGTTCTATGGCGGCTATAGGATATTCCTCAAAGCAACTTAAAAAAAACATCGACAATAAAACAATCCCTCTGATGGGGGTTTTGGGCGCATTTATTTTTGCGGCCATGATGATCAATTTCACCATTCCCGGCACAGGCTCCAGCGGTCACATGGGTGGGGGCATGATACTGGCCGTCATCCTTGGGCCCTATGCCGCATTTCTCGTCATGGCCTCGGTTCTTATTGTGCAAGCGCTATTTTTTGCTGATGGGGGTTTGCTCGCCTTGGGCTGTAATATCTGGAATCTGGGCATATATCCCTGTTTTCTCGCCTATCCCCTGATCTACAATCCCATTGCGGGAGATGGCACGAGTAACCGGCGGATTGCCATCGCTTCTATTGTAAGCGTGCTGATAGCCCTGCAGCTGGGCGCTTGCTCCGTTGTTATGGAGACACTCCTGTCCAGAAAGAGTGAACTACCCTTCGGCACCTTTGTCCTGCTTATGCAGCCGATCCATCTGGCCATTGGTCTGGTGGAGGGATTTGTCACTTCCGGTATTATTACCTATGTAAAAAAAGCCAGACCGGAAATCCTCCAAAGCAGTAGCGCATACCGCCCCCTTGATGCCAGCATTTCAGTAAAGAATGTTCTGGTCGCCTTTGTGATTATGGCGGTGATTACAGGTGGAGCACTCTCCTGGTTTGCTTCAACTCATCCGGATGGCCTGGAATGGTCGATTGAAAAAGTTACCGGAAAGGCTGAACTTGCCGGGCAGGAGCAGGGTATCGCTCACGCTCTCAAGGGCATTCAGGGAAAGACCGCCTTTCTCCCTGACTATAACTTTAAGCCTAGTGTTCAGGAAGAATCCAAAGAGAAGAAATCCCCAGTATGGCCGGCAATTGATGCAGGAACATCGGTTGCAGGCATTGTGGGGGGAGGAATTGTGCTAGGTCTTGTTTTGCTCATCGGATTCGGAATTCGTTTCTTCAAGAGAAAGACGGAACCATGACCTTTGACAAGGAATATTATAACATCGGGCTTCTCGACCGGCTTTCCTACCAGAATACCTTTGTGCATCGGTTGGATCCCAGGATCAAACTGATCGCCACCTTGCTGTATTTGTTTACCGTGATCTCCTTCTCCAAATATGAGGTTGTCGAACTATTCCCGTTTTTCCTCTATCCGGTGTTACTGATAACGCTAGGAGAGATTCCGCTCCTTTTTATAATCAAGAAGGTCGTGCTCGTTTCACCATTTGCCATCTTTGTCGGCATCTTCAATCCTTTTTTGGATACAGGCCGGGTCGTATTGATGCAGGAATTGACGATTTCGGCAGGATGGATTTCATTTTTTTCGATTCTGGTCAAGTTCACCCTGACTGTCAGCACGGCGCTCCTGCTTGTCACCACGACCTCTTTCCCCGGCGTTTGCCACGCGCTGAGGCAGTTGGGCGTTCCGTCGCTTTTTGTTTCGCAGCTCCTTTTTCTTTACCGCTATATTTTTGTACTCATGGAAGAAACCATGCGTATCGTCAGGGCGCGCGACATGCGGTCTTACGGTCGGCGCGGCACTGGTATAAGAATCTTTGTCCGTCTTGTCGGGATTCTTTTTCTCCGGACAGTCGAAAGAGCCGAGCGGATATATTACGCCATGCTTTCCCGTGGGTTTCAGGGGGATATGCCAACCCTCAAACGTTTCCGTATCACCGCGAGCGATCTCGGCTTCGCGGCATTCGTCATAGCCTTTCTCTTCATCTTCCGGTTTTATCCCGTGTCTGAAGAACTTGGCCGATTTGTTCAGGGAGTGTTTTAATGAGCCATCATATTGTGGAGTTTAAAAATGTTTCTTTCCGGTATCCCGACGGCACCGACGCGCTACGGGATATTTCTTTCCGGATTACCCACGGCGAAGCGGTAGGTATCATCGGTGCCAACGGGGCAGGCAAGTCTACCCTTTTACTGCACATGAACGGTTCTCTCATGCCGACTTCCGGAACAGTAAATATCGGCGATCTTTATCTTACGAGGCAGACCCGACAGGAAATCCGCAGAAAAGTTGGTATTGTTTTTCAAAATCCCGACGATCAACTTTTTATGCCGACCGTTTACGAAGATGTCGCCTTCGGCCCGCTCAACCTGGGCATGGATGAAGCAGCAGTTCGCGAAAGGGTGGAAGTGGCACTAAGCAGGGTAAACAGCCTCGAACTGCGCCATAAGCCACCGCATTACCTTTCCTGTGGAAAAAAGAGCGCCGTGGCCATCGCATCAGTCATGGCTGTGGAACCGGATATTCTGGCCATGGACGAGCCTGCGGCAAATCTTGATCCTAAATCAAGGCGATTGCTCATCAACATGCTCAAAACCTTCGCACACACGAAAATAATCGCCTCACACGATCTTGACCTGATTCTGGATGTCTGTCATCGCTGCATTGTTATTCGCGAAGGTATGATTGTCGCAGACGGCCCATCTAAAGAAATCCTGTCTAACCAAGCCCTACTTGAAGAAAACAACCTGGAGCTTCCCCTCTCGCACCAGAGAGACTAATGCTCGTTTCGCCATAAAACGTTAATCAGTAGTGATGGTCTCGCATAACGGATCAGGAATCGCGAGTCATTGCGGACAATATCTATTAATTAGAACAGTTGTTCCCATTAATTATCAAAGGTAAATTGCATACGCAAGGTTAAGCAACATGATCAACAGTTTTTACCCTAAGCCTCATGGGCCTTTTTACCATAGACCCTTTCATACGCAGCGCAGTATGGGCATATGCCGTTCTCTATATTCTTCACAAACCAATAAGCGATACCTCGCTGTTTCTTTCTCGCGTGCGTACATACAGGGCAGTCTACACAGCGTTTAGCCATTTGTTTATCTTTTTCAGTAGCAGAAATTGTTTCCATAGAAAACCTCCTGAATTAAATTGAACTGTCACCATAATTATTAAATATTGATATTTAAAGTCATATTTCATTATTGAATTTTCATTAATTTATCTTTTCTCTATCAAGACTTTAATAAGCCACAACCGGGATAGATAAGTAATTTAAATACAACCACACCAGTTGTTGCCACTGACCCTCTATCTACGAAAATGCGGGTAAAATATCACTCTCCAATCGCCGGAAGCATAGTAATGACGGGGCATATCTGACTATTTCAAATAACTATTTAACCCGGAATTCCCTCACCTATTATAATTAAAAAGACGCTGGTCTTAATATCCCACCCTACGAAACTAAAAACTGATTTTTCAAGACTTGAGCCCAGGCTTTTCGTTCTATGGCCAGGCCTTGTGGTCAGAGGCATTGACTTTGGCAGACGGAACTACAATAGTTTCGCCCTTTGTTGTTCAGTCTGATAGGTTGTTTTAACAATTTAAGCATGCCGGGTGAGAAATCATCCGCTTTTTTTATTTCTGACTGCTTACTATGTGCTTACTTTGAAATTTTTTTAAAGATATCAAATCGTTGTAAATGGTGCCTGGGGCGAGAATTGAACTCGCACAACCACAAGGATCGAGGGATTTTAAGTCCCTTGCGTCTACCAATTCCGCCACCCAGGCTAAGATTTAACTTCGGGAAGAATCTGTGCGGCTTATATTATTTTTAACTTGTGGTGTCAAGGATTTGATATCTATCTTTTATACAATAGTTTATTTTAGAAAATACAATTTTATTGTAGCTTGAAGTATTACTTCCAACTGTGCTATGCATTACAATATTTAAATAAAGGAAATACATATGCAAGTTATTGATCTTATTATTATCGGTGGAAAAGTACTGCTTATTGATACGAAGAATACATGCCTCAATAATGCCGCTATTGCCATAAATGAGGGCAATATTATCGCCATCGATCATCCTGAAAACATAGCAAAGCAATATTCGGCAAAAAAAACGATTAACGCGAAGGACTCTCTGGTCATGCCCGGTTTCGTCAATTGCCATACGCATGCAGCCATGACCTGCTTTCGCGGTATAGCCGATGATCTGGAGCTGATGGACTGGCTCAATAACTATATTTTTCCGGCTGAGGCAAAAAACGTAAATAAAGATCTTGCCTACTGGGGATCGCTGCTTGCTTGCGCCGAAATGATCAAATCAGGAACAACCACTTTTTGCGATATGTATATCTTCGAAGATGAAACTGCCCGCAATAGCGTAAAGGCGGCCGACTGCCAAGAAATGCCGTTTGGTGTGTCCCGAACTCGCTCGACTGGATTCGCCGGGCTTC
>JANXZU010000118.1 GCA_025355345.1 Syntrophaceae bacterium | reverse complement strand
TTTTTTATCTGAATCTTGAGCGGCAGCTTGGAGAGCTTGTTGCACTTTAAGAATATCATTATCTCTTGCTGCATTATTCGCATCATCAATATATTGTTTATTAGATGCGAGTGACAAAGCTTTTATTATAATTTTCTTTTGCCTAGTACTTAAGGCGTCTGATCCATTAATTGCAGTCGGGACTATATTATCTACCGTTTTCATGACGCGCCCTAATATAGAGCCGTATGTGGAGACGTAGTAATTATCCATAATCTTTATAAAATTGGCTTGCGCAATTTTATTCCGAGGCCCTTTTTTGTTACTTGAAACCTCGTTTTGCCAAGTGCTATACGCCGTAGCATAATAGATACTATCATCTTTAGCTTTTACCTTTATATTGGAAATATTTGTATAACCCGCACCTTCCATTCTTAGAGTCGCAGTTTCAATAAATTTATTAAGTTGTTGCTCGTCCATTATTTCCTCCTTATTTATTCCAGATAAAATTCATCAGAAAAATCTTCAGTCGAAGATTAGCAAGCGACCTTTTTTACTCAGATAAGGTTCAAGAATCTTCCAGTCTATCGTAATGAAAGCAAAATAATTCCATGCAGTTAATCGGAAGCTTAAACCTTCTTTCGAAATCATCCACTCTTTTGAATTTATATTAGAAATATCCATGAGCCCTGTATTTACATCCTCGCCTGGCGCAGTAAGTTTGGTCCCGTCATGAGCTTCCTGCTCTTTCTTTTTTTGACTAATCGATAAGGAAAGTTTGTTACGCCAATCGGTTTTATTATCAAATAAATCCGCAATTTGTAATTCCTGTCTGGTCTCTAATAGCCAATTTAAACAGCCGGCAGTTGCTATTGCATGAAGCGCACCATGGTCATAGGAATAATCTCGACAATAACCTGATATCAAACGCTTGTTGTTAAAGATAATGGTGCAACTATAAAAAATATTTGTGCACTCCTCATTTTTATAACCTTTATAACCATCAATGGCTTTTTGAGAAATAAGACTATTCCAGAATTTTTCATTTTCGTTGCGTGGGTATTCAATTTGAGGATACGTAAGCTCTTTGTCTACGGAAGCATCAGTTTCACAGGTTTTGTCAGTTTTTGAATCATCAACGTAAACATTTCTAAAGACATGATCCGGGAATTTTATCAAGATATGTTGAAGTTGTTTGATTCTCTCTTTATATTGATTTTTTAGGCCATCTTCGGAATTAGAAGACGAGGATATCATTTTAAGCCATTGCTTCTGATACTGCTTTGTTTCCTTCTGCCCTTCCGGGGATAAACTCTTGAGAGCATCCTGATAGGCTTTGGCCATTTGTTCATCTAGCTTGGAAAGTTCGGGATTGGCGCAGACTGTCTTCTCCAGCCAGGTTGAAGCTTTCTTGCAATCAAAGCTGGCGGCAGTTGCTTGTGTGGAAATCAATCCGCAAATGATAATGGCTATAGAAAAGGTTATTGAAAATATGTTGAGGTATAGACGTTGAGCAACGTCCTGTCTTTTGATACTTCTTGAACCATTAGCTGATTTCATTTACTGCCTCCGGTTAAATTATGTGCTGTTGACCGGATATGCATCCCGAAGGGGAGCATATCAAAAAAAAGAGAGAGTTCCTTGCCGGCAAAAGCCGACGGCTTTTACAAAACGCTCATCTACTGCGTTGTGCTGCATCCTTCGACGGGCTCAGGATGACAGGCACCGCTCGCCGTATGTCTGTATACGCCTCGCAATCCGGTTTTTTGCGCGCCTTGTATCTGAGCCTTTTTGAACAGCTCATCATAATGATGGTTTTTCAGCATATCCATTTTTTCGATTACTTCTTCTTAGTCTCCGGCGGTTTTGTTTCTTTTTTAACAACCAGCCCGACCTTCTCCAGATGGCCCATGATGTTGTTCAGTGAATTCCAGTTCAAAGTGCACCACATTTAGCTAAAGAAAAGACCTCGTTGGGAGTCTGGTAGTTGAGGCACTTTCGTGGTCGATTATTAAGTTTATTGACGACAAAAGCAACTTCTTTTTCAGAAATATTGTTTAGATCAGTTCCCTTTGGAAAATATTGTCTTAATAGTCCATTGGTATTTTCATTTGT
>JANXZU010000121.1 GCA_025355345.1 Syntrophaceae bacterium | reverse complement strand
GCAAAGATGATTAAAACCCCGCCCATTGTGGGTGTCCCTTTTTTCACCAGATGGCTTTGCGGACCGTCTTCTCGAATCTGCTGATCTATTTGCAGACTTTGTAACTTGCGGATCAGCCACGGACCAACGATAAGACAAATCAAAAGCGCTGTAATTGACGCGAAAATTGTCCGGAAGGTGATATAACGAAATACGTTAAAAAATGACACCGTTGTATGCAAAGGATATAATAAATGGTAGATCAATTTTTAATTACCCCGATTAATGAACACTGTTATTTTCTTCAATATTTTTATCGCTCCCGAATTCTTCACAGATTTGAGCTACAATAGTCTCCATCTTCATCCGGCGCGAACCTTTTACCAAAACCCAATCACCTTTTTTTAAATTATTTTTTAAGTAGGCGATACCATCTATGCTCTCTTGAATAATAAAAATGTTTTCCCGCGGCAAGCCACCATCTCTGGCGGCGGCGGCGGTAATTGCTGAATATTCCCCCTGGAGAAAAACAGCGTTGACACCGATTGTTCCCAGAAGCACGCCGATTCTGCGATGCATTTCTTCAGCGGCATCTCCCAACTCAAGCATATCACCCAAAAAAACATAACCACTGTGATTGCTTTTCAGATCCTTCAGAGTCATCAAGGCTTCCCGTACTGATGACGGATTGGCATTATAAGAATCATCTATTACATAAGCGCCATTGTGCAGCTTGATCACTTTCATGCGCCCGCCAACAGGCGAGAATGCAGAAAGCCCTTCTTTAATTCTCTCAATACCAATTCCGGCAGCCCACGCACAGGCCGCAGCTGCCATGGCATTATAAACATGATGAATGCCCACAATTTTCATTTCTACTTTTTTCGAGGCGCCATCAATAACCAGATTAAAACGCATCCCTCTGGCGCCATTTTTTTCAATTCCATTTACGGAGACATCCGTGTTCGGACTCATACTAAAATTGACTCGACGGCCATTCCATCTTTCGGCAATTATTCTTACCGCTTCATCATCAAGGTTTACAACTGCAATACCGGCCGGGGACATATTTAAAAACAGATCACCTTTTTCCTGGGCAACAACATTTACAGAACCAAATCCTTCCAAATGCGCAGGCCCGATATTGATAATGAGACCAATTGTCGGTTCGGCAATCATGGTTAATCTTTTAATTTCACCGCGAGTATTCGTTCCCATTTCCAGAATAGCTAATTCGTGCTCCGCGGTCAGGCGAAATAATGTTTGCGGCAATCCGATCAAATTGTTTAAATTTCCTTCGGTTTTTAAAATAGTTTTTTCCCGCCCAATAATAGCTGCCAACATTTCCTTTGTTGTTGTCTTGCCTGAAGACCCGGTCAGGCCGATTAAGGGCAATGAAAACCTTTGACGATAGTTATGCGCCAGATCACCCAGAGCCTGCAAAGTATCGGATACCTTGATTATCGAAACAGCTTTATCGACTTTCTCTAAATCCAACTTTTGAGGATCATTGATTATAACCGAGACAGCTCCTCTTTCCACTGCCTTTAATACAAAATCATGACCTTCAAAATTCTTACCCTGCAGAGCTATAAATATATTCCCCTTTTCCAAGTGGCGCGAATCCGTGGAAACCCCACAAACACTATTTTCTGCCGCTCCGGCAATCAATTCTCCGCCGACTGCTTTGATCACTTGGTCAATAGAAAATACTGGCGAACTGTCACTCATCTATTTCTTGCTCCTCAAATCCAGCGCTTGTGCCGCCACAACCCGATCGTCAAAGGAAATCTTTTTTGTTCCCAGAATCTGATAGTCTTCATGGCCTTTGCCTGCAATCAAGATAATGTCTTCCGATTGTGCTTCCATTATAGCGATTTCTATTGCTTTCCTCCTATCGGGAATAACAGCATAGCAGTGAGCTCCGCTATATTCACATAAGAGATCAGGATCTGCTTTCTTTATTTTATTGCCATCAATTCCTTTTTCTATTTCCGCAATGATCGCCAACGGATCTTCCAAACGCGGGTTATCGGAAGTCACTATAGTTAAGTCACTATAAAATGTTGCCGCCTCACCCATGAGCGGCCTCTTGCCTTTATCTCTATTCCCTCCACAACCGAATACTGTGATGATTCTTTTTTTCTTGAATTCCGTCAGATTTTGCAAAACCTGCCTTAAGGCATCCGGTTTGTGCGCGTAATCAATAAGAACTGTAAAGCCAAAAGATGAATCTATTCTTTCCAGTCGACCCGGCACATAAGACAGACTCTCTATTCCTGCCTTAATTATCGCTTTCGGAATTTGCAGAGCTTTTGCCGCAGCAGCAGCCGCCAGAATATTATCAACATTGAACTTGCCAACAAGCGATGTCTGGACGGATATGATTTCTCCTGCCAAATCAATTGTGGCTTTTATTCCAGACAGGGACAATTCATAGCTACTTGCCTTGATAGCGTTACTTTCTTTTACACCGTAACTCAATGCAGGTAGAGCTACTTCCCTTAGAATAATTTGTCCCCACTTATCATCTCCGTTAATTATCATTTTTTGCCGATGAGACTTCTTGCTTTGCGGCAAGACTTCAGTAAAAAAACGTTTTTTTGCCAGAAAGTAATTTTCCATGGTTAAATGATAATCAAGATGTTCATGAGTGAGATTAGTAAATACTCCCAGATCAAAATCGCAATCGTCAACTCTTTTGAGGTCAAGGGCGTGAGAAGAAACTTCCGCGATGACATAAGTAACGCCTTCTTCAGCCATCGTCTTGATTATCTTTTGCAGTTCATACGATTCCGGAGTTGTATTGGGCGCGGGATATGTTTTATTATTATAACGATAATTTACTGTGCCTATAACTCCGCATTTAAAGCCTGCCTGTACCAGTATTGATTCCAAAATATATGTCGTTGTTGTTTTACCGTTTGTTCCAGTAACACCAACAAGACATAAGCTGGCAGAGGGATTGCCAAAATAATTTTTAGCTAGTATTCCTAATGCCCGCCTGCTGTTCATCACCTTAATTGCTGTTACTCCAGACGGAGTAGAAATATCTTTTTCATGAACAATGTAACGCGCGCCTCGCTTGACCGCATCCGCAATAAAGTCATGACCATCATGCGCAAGTCCACAAACAGCAACAAACATCGAATCCTTCTCGCATTTATCGGCCGCGTAACATAGCGTGGATACTTCTGCTGCAGTATCAGCGGAAAGACTTACTATATCTATATCCTTAATCAATTGACTAAGTTGCATATACTCCTTTAGTTGTTCATCTCAAAGACAACCTTGCAAACTCGATTTTCGTGTAAAACTCTGCCTGCCTGAGGATCTTGGCGGACAGCCCATCCATTGCCGGACACTTTAAGCTCGATTGATCTGGCTCTTGCTTTTTTCATTGCGTCCCTGATCGTCAAACCGCGAAAATCAGGTACCGCTGATTCATCATTATTGTCAGCACTTCGTGGAAGAATAGTTTCCTGAGCAGAGACTAATTGAACTTTACTTTGCTTATCTTCCGCAAACATTGGTGTTTCGCGAATATTAGTTTTAAAACAGTTCAATATCTGTTCACCGATACTTTTAAATACCGGCGCGGCAGCAACTCCTCCCCATTTATCACGCTGTGGTTCATCCAAAATCACCAGAATTGCCACCTGTGGATTATCGGCAGGAAAAAATCCCATAAACGATGTACGTACGTTTTCCCTGGAATAGACGTTCCGGGAAAAATCAAATTTCTGGGACGTTCCGGTTTTACCGGCAACGGCGACATTGACAATGTTGGCATTTTTACCTGTGCCATCGGCTGCCCCTACAACCTCGGTCAGCATATTGGTCAGCCGCTTAGCTGTTTCTGCAGAAATAACTTTACGCACAACAGTCGGATTATACATTTTGATGGGAATGTTATTTTTATCAGTTACACTGCGTAAGATATACGGTTTCATCAAAACACCACCATTGGCGATAGCAGACATGGCGGTTATCATCTGAATAGCAGTAACAGAAATACCCTGCCCAAAGGCAATCGTGGCCGCATCAACCTTTGTCCAATTTTTTACAGGCCTGACCATTCCGGGAGACTCGCCGGGTAAATCTATCCCCGTCTTCATTCCGAAACCGAAATTATCTATGTAATTATAAAATTTTTCTTTACCCAATTTTTGAGCAATCTTAACTGAACCAATGTTGCTTGAATATTTTAATATATCACGGACGGACAACTGCCCATGACTTTTTCTCTGAGCTTCATGAATAACGCGGTTCGCCACTATATAATTACCGTCTTCGCAATAAAACTTTTCCGATTCCCTGATTGTTTTTTCTTCAAGAGCGCCGGCGACTAAAAAAGGTTTGAAAGTTGAGCCGGGATCAAAATAATCGGTAATAGCGCGGTTACGCCATTTTTCCGGAGTCAGCCCTCCTATGTTATTTGGATTAAATCCTGTTTCGTTGGCCATCGCTAAAATCTCTCCTGTTTTAGGATCCATAACAATAGCGATGCCACCTTTTGCGCCTTTAGACACAACAGCCTGCTTTAAATGTGTTTCCACCAGATATTGAATTCGACTGTCGATAGTTAACACAAGATTTACGCTTTCATCCTTTTTAGCTTCATCATTTACTACACGTAAGAATATTTTTTTCCCTTTAGCATCGCGTGCCCAAGCCATCTTCTCCGGCTTGCCTTTCAAAATATCGTCATATTTATTTTCTAATCCTTCCAATCCATTAGCGTCGGCGCCGACAAATCCAAGCAGGTGCGCTGCCAATTGCCCGTTAGGATAAAACCGTTTAGGCTCTTTGACCAGAAAAATTCCTTCAATTTCGGCATTATCAACCTTGGCTGCCTGATCCGGAGAAATTCTTCGAGAAAGCCAGCAAAAGCTTTTTGGCTCTATTATTTTTTTCATAACGGTTTGCTTATCCAAATGGAGAATTCCCGCAATTTGCTGGGACGCTCTCACTGGATCGGCAATTCTTGTAGGATCGGCGTAAACAGAATCAGCTAAAACAGACACAGCAAGCTTCTCACCGTTTCGATCATAAATCATACCTCTTTCCGGTTGAAGTTGAAGTGTTGCGGTATGTTGTCTTTGGGCTATATTTTTTAATTTTTCTCCGGAAAGCACCTGTAACTGAAAAGCGCGGGAGAACAAAGCAATAAACAATATCAGAAAGAAAATCATGACAAATGCAAGTCTTAGCTTCAGCCAATTTTTTGCGTCCTTTGCCATATCACTCTCCCGACTTTTTCAATACAATTATCTGGTCTCTTTCAGGATAGGACATTTGTAATTTAGTTCTGGCAATATTTTCAATCCTTTGTGGTGACTTAAGCATTGCATATTCTAATTTTAACCTTTTCTGCTCTTCCAGCATTTTTTCCTTCACACTCATTTCCGCGTTGACATTATATCCTATCTCCGTCATCCGAGTGTGCAATCCAATATAAAACAGGAAAACAATCATGAGTACTATGGCGACAATAATGAAAGTTGAATATTTAATGCCGAAGGAAGTTCCTCTGATTTCCCGGACATCAGGCATAACTTGTATTGAGGCAGACGGTGACATATCAAATCCTCTCGGCTACGCGCAACTTAGCGCTGCGCGCGCGTGGATTATTCTCAATCTCTTCAACAGAAGGCATAAGCGCCTTTTTTGTTATGACCTTAAGCTTTACTTCTTTTTGGCAGACGCAATAGGGAATATTTTTAGGGCATTCACAACTATTTGCCAGACTACGGAATTCGTTTTTGACAATCCGGTCTTCCAGAGAGTGGAAAGAAATCACACACAGGCGACCGCCTGGTTTCAACAATTCTGTCGCATCATTTATCACCGGTTTGATAATATCCAACTCATTGTTGACGGCAATTCTGATCGCTTGAAAGGTTCGAGTGGCGGGGTGAATTTTTTGCCATTTCAACTTTGACGGCATGCAAGAGGCAACAATTGCCGCTAACTGAGTGGTCGTTTCAACAGGCTTCAACTGCCTTTTTTGTGATATTGTCCTGGCTATTCTTGCAGCCATCTTTTCTTCTCCGTAAGTTCGAATGATCTTTTCCAGTTCGCTCTGGGCGAAGCTGTTGACAATATCGTAAGCGCTAATTTGTATACTGCGATCCATCCTCATATCGAGCGGCGCCTCTTGATTAAAACTAAAACCTCTTTGAGCATCGTCCAACTGATGCGAGGAAACACCCAAATCCAAAAGAACGCCATCAACCTGTTCTATGTTCAAACTTGCAAGCACGCTGCACAAATCGACAAAATTAGCCTTTACCAAAATTTTGCGAAAACCAAATTGGGCCAACTTTATTTCGGCAGCCTTCAGCGCGTCACTGTCTTGATCGATCCCTACTAAAAGCGCGTCTGTCTGAAGAAGTATCTCATAAGCATGGCCCGCGCCCCCTACAGTACCATCGACATAAATTCCCGTTTTACCGGTAAGCAGCGAAGCAATAACTTCTTTGATCATTACCGGCTCGTGATGAAAGTCGGCGTTCATGGCTAAATTCCTAAATCAGCCATATAATCGCTGAACTTGTCAATATCTCCACCAGTTTTCTTCATTTCAGATTCAAAGCGTTCTTTGGACCAAATCTCAATTACTTTAATCATGCCCGCCATGATGATATCTTTTTCCAGATTAGCGTATTCCCTTAGCGCCGGAGGAATTAAAACCCGTCCCTGACCATCAAGACTGCAATCAACCGCGCCTGACATAAAAAACCGCTGGAACGCCCGTACCTCTCTGCGCAAAATGGATTGGTGCGACACCTTTTCTTCAATTACTCGCCATTCATCATAGGGAAAAACCATCAAGTATCCATCCCAGTTGGTAATTACCATCTGATTGTCATACTTGTCGGCAAAGACTTCCCTAAACTTGGACGGGAAAATGACCCTTCCCTTTTCGTCAATACTGTGATGATATTGGCCTCTAAATACAGACACTAGATCCCCTCCACAACAAACCACTTTACTCCACATGGCTGACTATAGAGGCAGAATTTTGCTTTGTCAAGAAAAATTTAGCCATTTAATAGCCTTTTTCTCGATTAAGTAACTTAAAATAACTGGGGAAATAGGTAAGGAAAGACTTTAAAAGTGCTCATAATATAAAAATTATGGCAATATTGAGCGTATTTCCAGGTAAATATTGCAGTTGATTTATAAGTAAATCACTGCAAAATCAAAACATTAGACAGAAAAAGGGGGATTAATAAGGATTCAAGCTTTACAAATTTTTACGTTTGACGTTGCGATAACGGTTGATTGCCTGATTATGCATTTCCAGCGAAGAAGAAAAGTAGTGCGTACCATCTTTTTGAGAAACAAAATAAAGATAATTAACCGAAGCCGGATTAAGCGTGGCTTTTAAAGAGTCAATTCCCGGATTAGCGATAGGCCCGGGCGGCAAACCGCGGATGATATATGTGTTGTATGGAGAATTTCGCTTCAAATGACTCCGCATGACTTTTCCACTAAAATTTTCCAGGTCATAAACAGCTGTAGGATCGCTCTGCAGGGGCATTTTCTTTCTTAGCCTGTTGTGAAATACCGCTGAAATCATAGGTTTCTCCGGCTGATTTCCCGATTCTTTACCCACAATGGAAGCAAAAGTGACAAATTGATTAATATCAAATCCAAGCTCTTGCGCCCTTTTCACCATATCCGGCGTAACTCTTTTACAGAATTCACTATGCATTATTTTCATAATAGTACGTGTGCTCATGGAACGGTCGAAATAATAAGTATTAGGGAATAGATACCCTTCAATAGATTTTGCCTTAATACCCAATGTGTTTAGAAAATCAAGGTCAACCGCCAGCGCAAAGAAAGTTTTTTCATCGATTAGCCTATCTTTCATCAAACGCTCGGCAATTTCTCTGATAGTTAGATCTTCGGGGATTATAGTTTTATAAAGCTTGACCTCACCGCGCAACAGTTTACCGAGAACCGCTCCCGGCGTCATGGAATCACTAAATTCGTATTCACCGGCTCGGATGGAACGAGTGGCTTGCCTCGTCAATGCCAGACAATAAAATAAATAACGGCTTTTTATCAATCCCGCTTTATTAAGAATTTCTGTTATTTTGTAAAAACCGGAACCTGTCGGGATGTCAACCAGCACTACCGCATTTTTGTTACCATCGGGATTAATGGGAGTAGATGAATAATGAATTAGTACCCCCAACGCAACGATAAGCACTAAGGCAACACAAGCAAGAAGTATGTATATGTCTATTTTCTTAGATATTTTCATTTTTTTCATATTTCAGTACAGACTTTTTTATTCAGCGTTACTATCCTAGAAGACGATACTGTTGATGATCGAAGATGTCAAATGGAATTTATTTCAATTATGGCGAGTGGATTCCTTTGTAATTGGTCAGATGTATTCATATAACTGCAGCAACAACTTTCAGTACATCTAAATACGGATAATTCTTAAGAATCTCGAATGAATCCAACTTTTGTGCTTTGATTGCGGTAATCCTAAATCCTTGCCTATTTAGAAATAGATCAAACTGGATTGCAATATTTTTCCTACACACTACCGTTGAATTACCATTCTCAAGCACCAGAGGCGTACATAAATTGATAAATGAAAAAAATGAACTTTTTCTTAATATGTGGTACAAGCACCTCCGACGGGTTAAAGGCATAAAAAGTCGGCCAGTTGGTCGACTTTTTTTATTATAAATTAAATCGGCTAATTGGTCGGATTAAAAATACTAAGCAAGGAGAACCATCATGAACATCACAAGCTGGAAAAAGGACTACGAAAAAAAACGAGTGACGGCACAGCAAGCGGCAGCAACGATCCAATCGGGGGACAAGATCATTCTGCTTCCCGTCAACAGCATGCCCATAGACATCCTGAATGCGCTCGCGGCACGCAAGGAAGAACTTCACAAGGTGAAGATCGCAAGTAACCTCATGACCTACCCCTTTGCATTTGTTGCGGGTGATTATGTTGGGCATATTACTTATTATAGCGGTTACTTTGGCCCTTTGGAGAGAATGTTCCACTCACAGGGGAATGTTGTTCCATTTCCCATGCATCTTTCTAAGAGCTCCATTGCCCTGGATCGTGCCAACTATTCGGATGTTGCCCTGCTCGAAGTCACACCGCCCGACAAGCGCGGTTACATGAACCTGGGACCATGTGGTGCTGTCTATGGGCGATATGCCATCGACAAGTGCAAGAAGGTTATCGTGCAGGTCAATACCAG
>JANXZU010000117.1 GCA_025355345.1 Syntrophaceae bacterium | reverse complement strand
CGAGATGCAAAAAGAATCTGCGGCACTTACGGCTGGTATGATCAGCGGCGATAAAATAGTTTCCATAGATGGTAAAAATATTTTCTATTGGGAAGAGATAAAACCATTGATTTCTGATGCTGATGGCAAGGAAGTAAAAGTTGCTGTCGAAAGAGGAGACACAAAAAAAATATTATTAATCAAACCGAAATTATCCAAAGCAAAAAACATGTTTGGAGAGGAAGTTTCTACTTATCTAATCGGAATATCACCATCTGGTAAGCATATTATAGATAGGAAAAATCCATGGGAAGCATCAATTACCGCCGTACAAAAGACATGGGAATTAAGTAAATTGACTGTGGTAGCCGTTGTAAAAATGTTTGAAGGTGTTATATCACCCCGAACTTTAGGCGGTCCGATATTTATAGCACAAGTTGCTGGCGATCAGGCAAGAGAGGGAGTCATTCCCTTTATATTCTTTATGGCAATCCTTTCCATAAATTTAGGAGTAATTAATCTTTTCCCTATACCTGTTCTTGATGGCGGGCACATTTTCTTTTACTTGATAGAAATAGTTACGAGAAGAGAAATTAGCGTAAAAGTGAAAGAAATATCTCAACAAATTGGATTTGTCCTGTTACTGATGCTGATGATATTTGTTATTATGATTGACATTGAACGTTTAAACTTCAAAATTGTTAATGACATAACGAAATTTTTCAAATAATCTATGCTGACACTGGCTTTTGACACATCTTCTCGAACTGCTGCAGTTGCTGTATTGCATAATGATACGATTATCTATGAGTCTATCATCAATACGGGGCTTAATCATTCCGAAGTACTAATGCCTTCGATTGACTATGCCTTAAGACAAGTTTCCATGAAAATATCAGATATGGATTTATTTTCTTGTACACTAGGTCCCGGTTCCTTTACCGGGTTACGCATTGGTGTTAGTACCCTTAAGGGACTAATGCTGGCAACAGGCAAGCCCGCTTGCGTAGTTTCAACTCTTGCTGCTCTTGCTTTAAATATTGGGACTACATCCAAATTAATCTGTTCTATGATAGACGCAGGACGCGGACAGGTTTACATTGCTTACTTCAGATATAGCGATAATAATATTTTACAGCAAATTAGCGAAGAGAAAGCCATTACACCGAACGAAATAACCAATGCTGATAAGGATACATTGTTTGTTGGCGATGGAACCATCAAATATGCGGAAATTATCAAAAACATTAAGTCATCGGAAGTAAATTTGATTTCGGACTTGCAGCACTATATAAGAGCTTCCGCTGTTGGCATATTAGCACGCAGGAAATTTGCGGAAAATGATTTGCTTAACGCTTCCACTCTTGTACCATTTTATTTACGCTCAGCCGATGCCATACCGCATAAATCAATATTTGAAACCTAAGATAATTTCTAGTAATCTTTTTTGGAAAACCTGAGTGATTATGATATCTGGATTTTATCCAGAAGTTTTTGGACTTTTGTATTGTGCGGGTTTAAGGAAAGAACAAAATGCAACCGGCGGAGTATATCCTCGATTTTAATGCTTTCCGTATTGGATAAATATAATAAATACTGAATATTAGCGAAGTTAACGTTAGTCTCTTCGTGAAAAGGATTAATCGCAAGAGACTTTTGATACGCAGAAAATGCTTCTGTCAAGTTATTGGTTGTTTCAAAAACAGAGCCCAGATTATTCCACGCGTCGGCATTTTCCGGTTCCAATTCTAAGACATGCTTAAAATTTATCAAAGCATCATCATAATTTCCAAACTGAAAATAAATTCTACCCAAATTATAAAGTGATTTTGTGTGAGAAGCATTTATTTGCACAATTTCTGTATATTCAGCTAACGCTTCATCGTACATATCGTGGCGATCATACAAAACTGCCAGGCAGAAAAGCGCGGCGAGGGATTTTGGGTCAAGCTTAATTGCTTTTTTATATTGACTGACGGCACTATGATAGTCTCCTTGTAATTCCAATATATGTCCGATGTTTATTATTGCCTCAATGTCATTTTTATTTAATTCCAGAGCTTTTTCGTAACATTTTTTAGCAGAATCAATCATATCCATTTTTTCATGGATATATCCTAAATTATTATGTGCTTCCGGATTGTTTGGTTCGAGTTCAACTATTTTTTGAAAACACTTTATAGCTTTATCATAATCTTCGGAATCTAGATAAATAAAGCCTAGGTTCACATAGGCATCAGAATTATTATTATCTTTATCAATAATATTTTGATAATGTTTGATGATGAGTTCATAATCTTTAAGATGAACATCTTGTAGTTGTTTTGGACGTTTGTTATTTAAAAAGTCTTTATCTATTTCTTTCATAGTGCGGCCAAAGTGGAGTTAGAAGTTGATGAAATATTCATTTTAATTAAAATTGCATCTTTAATCTCATTCCATACAGCTACGGGATCAATCAGAGGAGAGCTGATTAATTGCTGATTATCTTTAAGTATTTGTGCAGCTAAATACCCAGCCATCTTATTGGCTTTCTCACGACTAGATGACGCTGCTTGTTTAATCATCTGTTTCGGGATGGTAAGCTTAATTTTTTGTGATCCAATTATTATTTCCTCATTTACGTCTTCTTCATCTTTAAATTTTTTTGTTAGTGTGGTCAAGCGGTCAATCTGCACTTTTGTTTTCTCTTTTAAGTCTTCCGCAGTTATTGGAGGTTTCAGTTCTGTCTTGGTCTCTGCAGTTTTTTTTAATGGAATAGTTGAAGCAACTATTTTGCGAAGAGAAATCTGCGGTTTATTTTCTTGATTACTAATGACTTTGGATTGATTCTCCAGGTTTTCTGCCAGTGATTTATCTTGAATCTTAGCTTCTGGAGAGACAAATGCTTGAGGTGCTTCCTGTACTTCTTCTGCAGCTATTAGAGATTCAGATTCTGTCTCTTGTTCAATAGTTGTTTCGGAAATATCTTCTGGATCTTCCATTTCCTCCAGCATTGATATTTCATCCTTTGTTAATTCAAAATCAGGGCGATTTCGGGGTTTACGTTTTTGCAGTGCAACCTGGCTTAATTTCTGAAATCTTTCTGCAATCTGGGTCGTTACCTCTGGTGTAATAGTTCTAAATTCATTAGTTTCCCCTGCTTTCAGGCAGAGTTTGCAGATTTTGTTAATCAGACGTGGAATCCCATGATCTGAAGCTTCCCAAATTACCGGTATGCAATCTTCAGAAAAAAACTTTCTTTGAGCACCGGCTATTTTAAGCCTTGTTTCGATATAAGTTTTGACGCTTTCTTCAGATGGCAACTTATCGATGCGACCATAAGTACCTATGCGTTGGAAGAGATTAGCCCGTTTAGGATGTTCCAATCTTCGCGCAAGTTCCATTTGCCCTGCCAGAACCAGAGTGAAGAGATTGCGTTTATCGTCTTGCATGTTAGTTAAAAGACGTAAATTCTCTAAATTAGCGGGCGAAATCGCGTTCGCTTCATCAATGAATATGACAATTTTACTGCCTTGATCAATTACTTCAAACAGAAGATGATTAAATATTTCCAGCAAATTGATCTTTGTGTTTTCTTCACATTGTTTCCCGGTTATCTGACCGATAATTTCTCTTAAAAGTTGTGAAAAGGAAATACTGGGATTGGTAATCAAGGCGATTTTATATTTTTGCGGTTCCAAGGAATCTATAATTATTCGCAATGAAAGGGTTTTGCCTAAACCGACATCACCGATAATAACGGCAAAACATTCGTTTCCTTCTTTAATGGCAAATATCGTTTCAGAAATAACATTTTCCATGGAAACATGACAATCTACATACATGGAAGGATCGGGTACATTATCAAAAGGCGGTTTATTTAAATTCCAGTATTCGCAGTACATGTAACTTACCTCCAATATATTTTATCGATAAAATATATTAATTTCTTTTGAATAATTAATTTAATATACTTAATTTATATCCATATTTGGTTCTAATTCTTCATTACTGATAAGATATTCTAAAATATCTTCCATCGCAAAGCGCCTTAATCTGCCTAATTTATAACTTTTGAGTATTTTATTTTGGACAAGTTTCTGCAAAAAACTGCGGCTTATTTGGAGCATCTGGCAGACCTGATCGAATCGGAGCATGCGCACAGTAGGTGATTCATGGGGGCAAAAATTAAAAATAATTTTTCCATCAGGGTTGCAGTTTAAATATAATGAAGGATCAATCATTCGACCGCTTAATAAATCTCTTATGTAATCTGATGATTGAAGCAGAGAGGACTGTTCATTGGTCATAGTTATAGAAATGACGTGACCGGATTCATTATTGAATTCCTTTACTATGTCATTTTGGGGTAATGGACTAGTGTTTGAAACAATATTATTTTGCCCTCTTTCAGAATTATGATTGAAAGTCTGACCATTGGGCATTGTGGCTTTAATTTCATTCAGCGTATTTTGCTGACGTCTTTTAACGATGCAGATTTTTTCCATTATTCGCTCAACCTATTGCTATTATTCCTATTTAACAAAACGTGGCAAAATAATTGTTTCTATTGAGTGATAACGCTGTAAATTTATAATATCTTAACACAAAAGCAACTTTCAATCAATCACCATAGATAAAATATTTTACCGGAGTAATAAACTCTAGAATTGTGATATATGTTAAGAACAAATGCAAAGCTCTAATGATTGAACATCTATGGATGATAGGGTTGATAAATTCTTAAATATGACTTTTAAAAGAATAATTTTATTTTTTATAATATTTATCTTTTGTCTGGAATTAGTTGCAATTGCTGATGAGGGACAAAACAATCAGCCTTGTTTTATTTTGAAAAATACAAAATCCCCCATATTATCAATCAAGGTTATTAATTCCTTTCCGCATGACGCCAAAGCATTTACACAAGGGCTTCTTCATTACAATGGATATTTATACGAATCTACAGGGCTCAACGGCAAATCGTCTTTACGAAAAGTCAATATTAAATCAGGAAAGGTATTGCAGGAATTAAAAATAGATCAAAAATATTTTGCCGAAGGTATAACAATTTCCGGCTGTATGATTTACCAGCTTACCTGGCGCAGCAATATTGTGTTCGTCTATGATCTTTTAAACTTTAAACTATTGAAACAAATTTCATATTCAGGCGAAGGGTGGGGGATAACCAGCAACGGAAAGAATCTCTTCAAGAGCAATGGTACTGCGGTTATCGATTGTATTGATCCGGATAATTTTAATGTTATTAGAAAAATTAAAGTCCATGATGGAAATGCAGCCATCGGCAATCTCAATGAGTTGGAATTTATCCGTGGAGAAATATGGGCTAATATTTTCATGGAAAATGTCATTGCCCGGATTTCTCCGTCAACAGGTGAAGTATTAGGCTGGGTTGATCTAAGTAGATTGTATGATTTGTTGCCCGCTAATTGCAGAGTAGGTGTGCTAAATGGAATTGCCTACGATCAAGAAAATGACCGAATTTTTGTCACCGGTAAGTTCTGGCCGAAGATATTCGAAATTAAGCTGTCAGCACAAGATCATCATTAGTCCTAGAAATTTATATTAACTTGACGATGAAACTGTATTCGATTATAAGCGCATATCTTTTATCTGAAAATTGATTTTTTGGAGAATATCATGAAAATAATACTATTAGGAGCGCCTGGCGCAGGGAAGGGCAGTGTGGCCAAGCAATTAAATGAGCTATATGGTGCCGTTCAGATATCCACGGGAGATATTCTACGCTCAGCAGTGCAGGAAGGAACTGCATTGGGCAAAAAAGCAAAGGAATATATGGAAAGAGGCGATCTGGTTCCGGATTCAATAATCATGGAAATAATGGAAGTGCGTTTGCAGAAGCCAGATTGTAAAAATGGTTTTATCCTTGATGGTTTCCCACGAACAATAACACAGGCACAGGAACTGAAAGTAATAATAGACAGACTTCATATTCATTTGGATTTTGTAATTAATCTGGAAGTGCCCGTCGATGTTATATTAGAGAGGCTGGAATCAAGAAGAACCTGTTCAAATCCGTCCTGTCAGGAAATTTACAATATTAAGAGAAATCCGCCGGCAGAAGGTGGAACATGTAAGAAATGCGGGCATTCCGTAATCCAACGGGCTGATGAAACAAAAGAAGCGATCTGCAACCGGTTGGAAACCTACAATTCAAAAACAGCGCCACTGATTGATTTTTACCAGAATGAAGGATTATTGAAGAACGTTCTTTCCCTTCAATTGCCGGAAACTATTGCTGCCATTAAGAAAGAGTTGAACAGTTAAAGCAAACACCAATTCCGTTGCCGGTATAAATATTAGATGATTGATTATGCAAAAGAACTTAACTCCGAACAATACAGTGTTGTAATGGAAGAAGGCGGCCAGCTTCTTGTTCTGGCCGGCGCGGGAAGCGGTAAAACGCGTACACTAACATATAGGGTGGCCCATCTTCTGGAAACCGGCATTGCACCGGAATATATCTTACTTGCAACATTTACCAATAAAGCCGCCAGTTCCATGCTGAACCGAGTGGAGAGGCTAGTTAACTCTTACACGGGAAAGATTATGGGTGGCACTTTTCATCATATTGCTCATCGTCTATTAAGAACTCATGGTTATCGCCTTGGCTATAAAAGCAATTTTTCTATTTCTGACAGTGAGGACTCCCGCCAATTAATCACTACCTGTTTGACCGAACTTAAAATTGATCCCAAGCAAAGCAAGTTTCCCAAAAGTAATGTCATCGCTGAAATCATCAGCCTTGCGGTTAATACGCAAAACACCTTGGAAGATGTTATTCAAACAAGATATCCTTTTTTTTTGCATCTGGTAAATGAGATTTCGCAGGCAGCCTGTCTGTATATGCAAAAGAAGAAAGATCTCTCGATAATGGATTTTGATGATCTGTTATTTAACTGTCGTGCGCTTCTTCTGGAACATCCGGACATTTTAAAAAACGTTGCGGAAAGATACAGGCATGTACTGGTAGATGAATACCAAGATACAAATATTATTCAGGCAGATATTGTCGATCTGCTGGCTTCCGGTCATCAAAACCTGATGGTTGTAGGAGACGATTCACAAAGCATATATTCGTTTAGAGGAGCGAATTTCGCAAACATTATTAACTTTCCGAATCGTTATCCTGATTGCAAAATATTCAAACTGGAGACTAATTATCGCAGCACTCCGGAAATACTGCATCTGGCAAATTTGAGTATCAACAATAATGAAAAGCAGTTTCCCAAAGAACTAAGAGCTGTGCGCAACAATGGGATGAGGCCGGTAATGGTTTCCGCACAAAACGTCATAAAGCAGGCAGACTTCGTCGCACAAAGGATCACAGAGCTTTGTCAGTCCGGTATTGCTCTTAGTGAAATTGCCATTCTTTACCGTGCTCATTACCATTCAATGGAAGTACAGATGGAATTTGTCCGGCGCGATATTCCTTTCGAGATACGTTCCGGTATTCGCTTTTTTGAGCAGGCGCACATTAAAGATGTAACATCTTACATGAGAGTCTTGGTCAATCCCAGCGATGAATTAGCCTGGAGACGACTGTTGCTTATGTATCCTAAAATAGGCAAAATTACTTTTGAAAAAATCTGGAAGTATCTATCAAAAGAAGAAAATCCTCTGGAGGCAATCTTCAGCGATGAATTTATCCGGTTAGCACCGAAGGCGGCCACGACAGGCTTGGATGAATGCCGCAAGACGATTAATTTACTGCTGGAATTGAATATTCCCGACAGGACACCGGAAAATGTCATTGATGTGTTGCTCAATAAAAGCGACTATCGCACATATTTGCAGGATAATTATTCCAATGGACCTTCCCGTGAGGAAGATCTTATTCATCTTGGCAGTTTTTCCGCCAAGTTTGAACGGATGGAAGATTTCTTAAATGAATTGGCCTTACTGACGAATATGGCCAAGGATGAATATTCGGCAGATCAGGAAAAAGCGGATAAAATCGTTTTGAGCACAATTCATCAAGCCAAGGGGTTGGAATGGTCTTATGTGTTTTTAATCTGGTGCGCGGACGGAATGATCCCTTTGCAGCGAGCACTCAAAGATCCTGG
The DNA here is from genome assembly GCA_025355345.1 of Syntrophaceae bacterium. GTDB lineage: Bacteria > Desulfobacterota > Syntrophia > Syntrophales > Smithellaceae > FEN-1160. The sequence continues at coordinate 7,987 of JANXZU010000117.1, read as the reverse complement.
CGGTGAAGAAGAGGAACGCCGATTATTTTATGTGGCCCTGACTCGGGCTAAAGATCAGCTGTACCTTTGTTATCCGGCTTTGGATTACAGTCGTTCTTCCGGTTCATTAACGCTTGTTCCATCTCGCTTCATTAGAGAGATATCTCCTCTGTCAGATCATGATGAAAATCGGCCTTTCGAGCAATGGTCAATCTACGATGAGTACTAGAAAGACCTTTTTCAAAAGCGAAGCGCATTGAAGTTTTCTAGTTTAACGTATCCCGCTGAAAGCGGCGGCTAGGTGCCACTATCACCTTCCGCTTCGCTTCGTGGATAAGTTCGACTAACCAATTCCGCTCCTCTGCGCTTGCGGAATTGGAGTCTCACTAATGTCTGTCGTGCTTTGCCTTACTTTTAGCTTCTTCATATTCGGCGCGCAAAGCAATGTGATCAGTATCGTCCATTCCTTCCGCTCTTTTAACCCAATCTTCAAATTGAATATCGACACCAAAAATACCGTTCATTTCATCTTTATCATTGACAATAGGTGCGGAAACAGTAAAACACAAAACGCTGGTCATCTTGGAAATGAAGAAATCGGTAACATGAATCTTACCGGTCTGCAAAGGTTTAATAAACCATTGCCTGTCTGATTGATCCGTTCCAACTCCATAGTTTTCATATTTAGCGCGATCGGCAATATTTGTAATATTTTTTGTAGTCTTTCTGCCGTTGAGATCGACTATATAAGCAAATTGGAACGATGGGTGTTCATCTACAAATTTTTGCATTAAAGGCTCTTGTTTTTCTGTAATCATATTTTTCATCAAAGGTTGCTCAATAAGCTGATATACGGCATCGATAGCGGCTTTCTCCGCTGCATATTTTATCTTTTCCAACTCGGACATGAAAAGTTCCGGAAGATACATGCGTGCTTTTTTCTCCATCTCTTCAGGAGAAATGGTTGTAATACGGCCGGCATCATATTGCTCTGTAATCCACTTATGGATCTTAGAAACTCCCGGATGTCTTTTATCGATTGCGTTATCACCTTCGAGACTAAAGCGCTGATTCATCCATAAAGCAATACCGGCATTCCCGGATTTATCGGAGATCATAGTAACAATTGGCCGTTTCAAAATTTTGCCGGTATCAAAAATATTATAAATTTCTTCGCATTTAATCAGGCCATCAGCATGAACTCCGGCGCGGGTGACATTAAATTCCGCCCCGACAAACGGATAATTGTGCGGTATCTTCACGCCGATTTCTTTTTCAAAATATTCGGCTATATCGGTTATGACTGTTGTGTCAATTCCATTTGTATTTCCTTTAAGAGAAATGTACTCAATAATTAAGGCTTCAATAGGGGGATTTCCAGTTCTTTCACCTAATCCTAACAAAGTGGAGTTTGCCGAATTGCAACCATACAGCCATGCAGTTGAAGCGTTAATCATCGCTTTATGAAAATCATTATGGCCATGCCATTCCAGTAGGTGGCCGGGAACGCCTGCTTCCTCAATAAATGATCGTACAAGTTTATCCACACTACGGGGAAGTGCAGCCCCTGGGTACGTAACTCCGTAGCCCATTGTGTCACAAAGCCGTATTTTTATATCAACTTTGCTTTCTTCCCTAAGTTCCATTAATTTTATCGCAAATGGAATGCAGAAGCCGTAGATATCAGCACGTGTAACATCTTCAAAATGGCAACGCGGAATTATTCCCAAATCCAAAATAGATTTTACGATACCCAGATAATCATCGAGTGCCTCACTTCTTTTTTTATTCAGTTTCAGGAAGATATGATAGTCTGAAACAGAAGTAAGTATGCCGGTTTCTTTCAATCCTGCATCTTTGACTAAATGAACATCTTCTTTTGCCGCACGAATCCAACCTGTAATTTCCGGAAAGCGAAGACCGAGTTCCTGACATTTTTCCACAGCTTCTTTATCTTTCTTGCTGTAAAGAAAAAACTCCGATTGACGGATTATTCCATTGGGACCGCCAAGTTTATTCATCAGGTGGTATATATGAACAATTTGTTCAGACGTATATGGCGGACGAGCCTGTTGACCATCGCGAAAAGTAGTATCAGTTATAAATATATCATCTGCAGGTTGAATAGGAATTATTCGATAATCGAAAACAATTTTACTGATTTCATTATAGGGGAATATTTCCTTCTGCAAATTTGGTTCAGCGACGTCTTTTAAATCGAATTTCCAAAATTTATTATTTTGCAGATCAAGGAGCTTTTTGTCTTTATTCCATTTTGTCATTTTTTCTCCAATAAATTAAGATTGAACAATTTTCAAAGAAAGTTCCATTAATTGTTCTATGCTGACTTTAGAGGGCGCGTCGGATAAAAGACATGAGGCCTTTTGAGTTTTTGGAAATGCAATGACGTCACGAATCGAATCCGTTTTTGCCATAATCATCGTCAGCCTGTCCAAGCCGAATGCTAGTCCACCATGCGGCGGAGTGCCGTATTCGAGGGCATCCAGTAGAAATCCGAATTTTTGTTTCGCTTCTTCTTCACTTAATCCCAGAACATTAAAAACCTGCGCCTGTACATCTTTTCTGTGAATACGAATACTGCCGCCGCCTATTTCTGATCCGTTAAGTACAAGGTCATAAGCTCTGGCTCTTACTTTCCCCAAATCAGTGGCGAGCAGGGGCAAGTCTTCCAGAAAAGGCGAAGTGAATGGGTGATGTGTGGATACGAAACGCTTTTCCGATTCCGAATAATCCATGAGCGGAAACTCTGTAATCCAGGTAAATGCCAGCTTTTCCGGATCAATCAAATTAAGTTTTTTTGCCAGGTGAATCCGGAGATTACCAAGGGAATCGTTAACCACTTTTACCGTATCGGCCACAAAGAAAATAACGTCTCCTTCGCTGGCAGACATAGCCTTGTTGATGCCTTCCACTTCAGCGGGTTGCAGGAATTTAAAAATAGGGGAAGTCCAGTCCGAAGCGTTAAGTCTAGCCCAGGCGAGTCCCTTGGCGCCGTAAATGGCGACAAAGTCTTTCAGTGCATCAAGGTCTTTTCGTGACAGGCTTGAAGCCTGCTGGGCTTTAATGGCTTTGATAACGCCGCCGGAAGCGGCAACTTCTGTAAAAAGTTTGAAACCGGAATTTTTCACAATGCCGGTTACATCAACAATTTCCATTCCAAAACGAACATCAGGATTATCCTTGCCGTATCTGTTCATCGCATCGGAGTAAGATAATCTAGGGAAGGGAAGTTCCAATTCTTTGCCTAGACACGCCTTGAATATAGCTGCCATCAAGCCTTCCATCATTCCCATAATATCTTCTTCTGTGATAAAGGACATCTCTACATCGATTTGTGTAAATTCTGGTTGACGGTCGGCACGCAGGTCTTCGTCTCTGAAACATTTCACAATTTGATAATAACGGTCAAACCCGGATACCATTAAGAGCTGTTTAAATATCTGTGGCGATTGCGGCAGCGCGTAAAACATACCCTTGGAAATACGGCTGGGAACAAGATAATCGCGGGCGCCTTCCGGTGTGCTCTTCGTCAGAAAGGGTGTTTCTACTTCGATAAAACCATTCTGCTCAAAATAATGTCGAGTGGCAGAAGCAAGCCGGCTGCGTAAAAAAAGGTTTTGTTGAATCGCAGGGCGACGTAAATCAAGATAACGGTATTTTAGACGCACATTTTCTGAGATATCTTCTTCGTCAAAAGAAAAAGGTGGTGTTTTGGATTCATTCATAATTTCTAATTCGGAAACAATAACTTCGATTGTGCCTGTTTTGAGTTCCGCATTTTCCATCCCCTGCGGTCTTTTGCGCACTTTACCTTTAACTGCTAAAACAAATTCGCTGCGAATTTTATGCGCTTCTGAGTGCACACTGTCTCCTGCATCCGGATTAAATACTACCTGCACTATTCCTTCACGATCCCGCAGATCAACGAAAATGACACCACCGTGATCTCTGCGGCGTTGAGCCCAACCCATTAAAATAACTTCTTTTCCATCATCGGAAATATTCAAATCGCCGCAATAATGAGTTCTCTTATCCTTAGTTAAAAAGTTGCTCAAAATATTTACCTCTCTTTTAGTATATTAATAATTGCTTCCGGTAAATTGTCCAGAGACAAAGCTTGTTGATTTTTTGTTTTCATGTCGCGAAGTTCAACTAGTTTTTCGTCAATTTCCTTATCGCCAAAAATAAGCGTGAAAGAGCTGTTTAATTTATCGGCACGTTTCATCTGGCTTTTGAGGCTCTTGTCTGTGTAGTCCATAGCTGCTGAGATTCCTGCACGGCGTAGTTCATTAGTTAAACCAAAAGAAATCTTTTGCGCACGCGGACCAAGTGCGGCGATGAATATATCTGTTTTAAATTTATTTATTTCAGTTGGCGGCATGCAGGCAATAAGCCGTTCAAAGCCAACGGCAAATCCAATGCCGGGAATTTCCGACCCACCCAGAAAACTCACCAGTCCATCGTATCTTCCACCGCCGGCAAGAGAATTTTGAGCACCCAACGATCCGGATTTAATTTCAAAAGCAGTTTTTGTATAATAATCCAAACCGCGCACCATTTTGGGATTGAGCAGATAGGCTACTTTCAAATCATTAAGATATGACTTCACTTGCTCAAAATGCTCAGCGCATTCCGCGCATAAATAATCAAGTATTTTGGGAGCTCCGGCAATAATCGAATTACAGGATTCAATCTTACAATCAAAAACCCTCAAAGGATTAGTGGAAATGCGCCTTTGACAATCAGGGCAAAGATCTTTTTCCGATCCTTTTAAGAAATTAACTATCGCCTGTGAAAAAACAGGTCGGCAGATCTTGCAGCCAAGGGAGTTAATCTCTAAAGACAATTCTTTAATACCAACTACCTTAAGAAAATGAACCAGCATAAAAATAACTTCGGCATCAGATTGCGGTTTTTCATCACCAAAAAGTTCGACATCAATTTGGTGGAACTGTCGAAAACGACCTTTCTGCGGCCTTTCACGGCGAAACATAGGACCGATGGTGAAGAGTTTGGTTATCGGATCAGTAGACATCATATTATGCTCGATGTATGCACGAATAACAGATGCCGTAGCTTCCGGACGCAATGTCAACAATTCTTCATCGCGGTCACGAAATGTATACATTTCTTTTTCGACAATATCAGTTGTTTCGCCGATGCTCCGTTTAAAAAGTTCCGTTTTTTCCATAATCGGAACACGTATTTCACGGAAGCCAAAAGCACTGAATACCTGACGGACAATGGATTCGATATAATTCCAAGTCGGGGCATCTTCAGGCAATATGTCTTTAATGCCTTTAATTGCAGTAATTTTTTCCATAATTAATACACCAAATTAAACATGACTTTTTAGCATATACTATGTTTGTTAGCAAATAAATAATGTGGATGCTAAGCATGGATCTATCTTGTTTTCACATATGTATCAAAAGTAATTTTTTCTCCGTCTGTTGCCAAGGTTATGGCGCCATCTTTATCTGTGCGAAGGATATTAACATTAGCTGCTGTTAATCGTTGCAGTGTGGCAGGGTGAGGATGACGGAATGGATTGTTTTTCCCTGCACTGATTACAGCGCTACGACAAGATACTTCCTTAATAAATTCGGGACTGCTGGAACGCCCTGATCCGTGATGAGGAACAAATAAAACATCGCTATGTAAGTTTTGACCTGATCTGATAAGCATCTTTTCTACAGAAGCGGATATGTCGCCAGACATAAGAAAACTTACACTGCCATATTTAATTTTTATCACCAGTGATTCATCGTTAACCATATCGTAAAACTGGTCACGGGCATCAACCTTCAGTGGTTTTAGAGGCCATAAAATGTTTACCTGAACACCGTTTATTTCTCTGGGAGGTGATTGAGCAGATAGATAATTTACTTTTATTTGTTTCCGGCTGATTATTTTTTCCCATTCCTGAAAAATTTCATCATCTAGGCGAAGGCCTGTACTCCAGATTTCCTGAACATCGAAATTATCCGTGATATAGAGAAGACCCTGAAGATGATCAGGATGGGGGTGAGATAGCACAACTATATCAATTTTGCTGATTCTTTCGGAGTAAAGAAAAGGAGCGACAACAAGTTTGCCCATATCAAAAGAACTATTGGTAAAACCACCACCATCAATGAGCATATTTTTGCCTCCTGGAAAGCGCACTAAAATTGATGTACCTTGCCCCACATCTATTGCTGTTATCCGTAAGTCGCGCGAAATTTTATCCTTGCTCCATAAATAAACTGCATCAGCAAGAAGAAAAACAATTAACGTAATAAAAACAAATTTTATAAATAAAGGATAACGTTCCCGCAATCCTTTCTTGATGCCGCTGACACCCTGTAAATCAATAAAGCGTAATGAGATAAATATCAGGATATATAAAATAATAATCTCAATAATATTTGGTTTCGTAAAAGTGAATGTTGACCAGGATAGTGAAGCAAGATAATCAATTACGTAAACGGAGATTTGAACAAAGAATGAGGATATTTTAATAAAGATACCGGCTAAGAACGGAGAGAAAAACGCGCAAAGCATAAAAAACATGCAAAATGCCAGTGCTATCGTTCCCAAAAGTGGTACAGTAATGAGATTGGCAATAATGGTTACCGCAGAGACGCGGTTGAAATAGAAAACTATCAGAGGCATAGTGCCCAGAGTAGCTGCAACACATACAAAAATTGATAAAAATATATGCCTGGATGTTTTTTGACACCAGAGTGGCAAACCTTCCAATAATGGATTAATAAAATTACTAAAACGTGGAACTATATAAATGATCGCTAACACAGACGCAAACGAAAGCTGAAAAGAAATATCGAAAAGGGAACTAGGCGTTATTACCAGAATAATTAACGCTGTTAGAGTAAGAGCGTTGAAAATATCTTTTTGTCTGCTCAGAAACAATGCGCACATAAAAACAAGTGCCATGAGAGCTGAACGTACTACTGTAACTCCCATTCCTGCAATAAGTGAATAAAATATAATCATTAAGAACGCTGCTGCTGAGGCTATTTTAATAATATTAAATCTCAACATCAGATATTCTGATCTCTTCAATATAAGCGAAATTGCAAAAAAAGTTATAGCGGCAACCATTCCGATATGCAGGCCGGAAATAGAAAGGATATGAGAAGTTCCTGTCTTGTTAAAATTATTATTCACGTCAACCGGAATCGCGTTTTGATTTCCGATAGTCATGGCTTCAATGATTTCTCTTTGCGGAGTGGAAGCGTTTGAGTAAATGATCTCTTTTAAATATTGGCGAAATATTTCCAGTTTTAACCTCATAAAACTGGCGGCATTTTGTCTCAAAAGCATAATAGTTGATTTTTTTGTAATAAAGCCTGTAGCATAAATACCCTGGTGGTTAATATAGCGTTCGTAATCAAATCCGCCTGGATTCTGAAAGCTTTGTATTTTTTTTAAAGATGTCTGAAATCTGATAAAATCACCATATTGAAAATTTGAATCATTTGGAATTGTAAGCCGAATATTGCCGGAAACAACGCGGTAAGATTTATCTTCAACTATTCTTATGCATTGAATAACTAAAACTGTTTTATCAGGACGTAAGATGGGGCTGTCAACAACGATGCCTTCTATATGCAGTTTTCCTTTATCAATAAAATGATTGATGTGATTGTCAGTAAGAGTAAGATATTGTTGAATCTGAATATCAAAAATACCCAAAATAATAACAAATATTAGAATCAGGAAGAAACTTGCTTTCGGCCTTCTAATCCTGAGAGTAATAAGAAGCAAAACAAGGATAAAAATAAACGCGGAAATTAATAAATGATAAGGAATAGACCAATAATAACCTATAATAACTCCGGTAATGAGTGCAAGCATGGGATAAATCAGGGGGTAGCTCATATTTTAATCTTTCTGTTCTGACAATTAATACCAAGTTGCTTTCAAATATTAAGATTCGTTTTTTTGAAAGCTTGGCACATTCAACTTCAAAGTGCACCAC
>JANXZU010000050.1 GCA_025355345.1 Syntrophaceae bacterium | reverse complement strand
AAAGCTTACTTGGTATTACGCCCTGTAAAACAACTTTTAATGAGACTCGCTGACAACGAACGAAGTGAAGTTCGAAGTGCTAGCCGAATTATCCTACTTTCGAAGATAATTAGGGTTAATATTTGATAGCAATTTGGTATAACCCTAAACTGTGTGTATATGCAATAAAAAAATTATGAAGGTATTATGAATAAAAATAATGGTGATCAGGGATTGCTCTACATTGTAGCAACGCCCATTGGCAATCTGGAGGATATTACATTACGGGCAATCCGGATATTAAAAGAAGTTGATCTTATTGCGGCTGAAGATACCCGCCACACTAGAAAATTGCTCAATGCTTACAAAATAACGACATCACTTATTAGTCTCCATGAGCACAATGAAAGAGAAAAAAGCGCGCTCATCATTGATAAAATTAAGGGAGGAATGAATGTTGCCTATGTATCCGATGCCGGTACACCTTGTGTGTCTGATCCTGGTTATCAACTGGTAAGCTTTGCTCAAGCTGAAAGAATTAAAATCATTCCGATTCCCGGTCCTTCAGCATTGATTGCCGCAATGAGTGCTGCCGGTATTCCTGCTGATAATTTTTCGTTTTGCGGATTTTTACCTCCACGGGAAAACAAGAGGCGACTATTTCTTGAATTACTCAAAGATGATGAAAGAACAATCATTTTTTATGAATCGCCCACCAGGTTTATGTCAACGCTTAAAGATATTTATGAAATACTGGGTAACCGAGAAATTGTGGTAGCAAGAGAACTGACTAAAATATTCGAGGAAATTAAACGTGGGGAGGTTATTGATTTTATAGAATATTATAGTGAAAATAAAATCAGAGGAGAATTTACAGTTATATTGAGTAGTGTTAAAAAAACTCCGATATCCTTCACAGATGAAGACATTGAAAAACAACTTCTGGAGCTTTGGGAAGACAAAAACGTATCCCTGCGTGATGCTGTTGCCCATGTAGTCAAAGAAAAAGGGTTGCAGAAGAAAAAAGTTTATGACCTGGCCGTTAAACTCCGCTTGCAAAAAGCTAATATTTGACCTTGGAACCAGCCGTATATATTGCTTGAAGTGTTTTGACCACTGTGGTACTTTTAAAAATAAATGTGGATTGTGTTATTAAATACTGGATGTTTTGTGGATGAGAAGAATGGACGGATATTCAGGTTTATCGGCAGATAAAAAGATTTATGATCTGACTGAACTATACGAAGACAGTAATAGATCTGATTGTAAATTATCTGATTCTAAAATTAATGAAAAAGTTATTGCGTTTGATAGAAGAGGTTCGAAAAGAATGACTCGGAATTATAACATACACGATCTCACGGATGTAGTTGAAGATGCTAATTCTTTGAATAAATTAAATAAAGAAATAATTGCGAGAGCAACAGAAATTGCTGAAAGAATTGCGCGCGAAATAGTGCCGCAAATTGCCGAAAGAGTAATTAGAGAAGAAATTGAAAAAATAAAGAAAATGAGCGATAAAGGACCTGTAAAAAATAGTTAACCTATGAAAAAATATCTAATGATATCTTTTTTTGTTTTGACGCTGTTTTTATCGATGTGCGTTTATGCTCAGAACGATTCTGCTGTTTTGAGTCTGGATGTTGAGGGGATTTCAGCCATAAACCGAAATGATGTTGCTCGTGCCCGGGAAGCAGCAATTCAGGGTGCTATAGAAAAAGCGATACTGAAGGCAACGGCTATGTTGATGTCTATGCCTGTTAACGATTCAAGATTTCAACCGGCAAAAAGTATTATTATTGACGAGCCTCATAAATATGTGAATAATTATAAAATTGTCGCAGAAATAAATAAGTTGTCTTCTTATGAAGTAAAAGTCCATATTGTTGTAGATCTTGTCAGCTTGAAAAACGATTTGAATAAAATGGGATTTCTGCTGGTAGTAAATCCGGAAAAAACCTCTCCAATAGTTTTTCTGGATGTTAAGGGATTAAAAAAATACTCGGATTTTTTGCGTTTGAAAGAATTCCTACAAAGCAGGACTAAAATTGTAAAAAATATTTATCCCTGCCGTTTTGAATGGCAGCAAGCTCATTTTGAAATAGAAGTGATTGGATATGCACAGTCTTTGGCTGATGAATTAAGCCAAACGGGCAGGTATGTTCTTGATTCCGGTAAAACTGGTAAAAATCAAATAGAGATGACGTGTCTGCAAAAAAAGGAGGAAGAGTGAAAATTTATAAAATTCAGTTATATTTATTTGTAATGTGCATACTAATTCTTGTTGGGTGTTCTTCTCAGCCTCCATACGAGATGAAAAACGATAATAATCAGAATGCGGCCAAGGTTATTGCAGTACTGGCGGTTGATAATAAAACTGCCGATAGCAAAGCTTCTGCGATACTGCGCAACAAAGTTATCGATGAGCTATATTTTAAGGGTTACGCAAAAATATCCCCCGAAGTTATGGATAAGAAATTGGAGTCTTTGTATAGTAATGAAGTCAAGGGTAGTAAGGGCATTGTGCCCCCTCAGGTATTTAAGGAATTGGTGGGGGCGGATGCAGTAATGTATTGTACATTGATAGAAAGTAAGAGATCGATTGGCTGGTTTTATACACCTGTGATCATCGCCGTACGTTGCGAATTACGAAGCACAAAAGCCGGTGAAATATTATGGAGTGCTGAATATAAATCGACCAGTAGAAATTTTGATGTAATCGGCAATCGCCTGGAAATTAAATCCCGTGCGGCTTTTGAAGAAGTGATGAATGAAGTTGTCAATAAAGTAATGGAAACTTTGCCGGATGGACCGAAATTGCAGGGCTGATGTTTAGAAATATTATACACATAAGATAGTGCTATTTAACGTAAGGGATGGAGATAAATATGAAGCAAAATATTCAAATCGCTTTAATATCATTTGTTTTGTGTATGTTTTCTGCATACTCTTATGCCAAACCGCTGATCACCGTAAAAATACTTAAAGGTGAAGCAAAAGTTACCACACTGGAAGGTACGGCACAGACATTTTGCCTTGGTCAAAAAAGACTCGGATATCTGAAAGTTGAAGATTTAGTTAAATCAGGTTGTGAAGTTTCCACAGGTGAGAAAAGTCATCTAGAGCTTTCGCTACCCGATAATAGCACCATTCGCTTTGCCGAGAATACAAGATTTAAAATTCTGCAGGCAGAGGTGGATGATGCCGGGGGTCGTAATATAAAAATATCTGTTATTCTGGGCAAAGTCTGGTCAAATGTGCGTAAGGCTTTGGGTGGTAAGGGTGGATTTGAAGTTTCGTGTGAAAATGCGGTTGCCGGGGTTCGGGGTACAATTTACCGTATGGATGTTGAAGCTGACAAATCTGCATTGGTTAAGGTTTACGAAGGTGAAGTGAACGTAACTGGTGTTAAGTCTCCCCAGCAAGCAGCTCCAGAAGTTTTCGGAGCGCCCGAGTCTGTTTCCGGGCCGGAAGTTATCGCCGGCCCCAAGTCGGTTTCTCTGAATGAATGGGTATATATAGTTAAGTCCATGCAACAGATTAGTATTAATTCGGATGGAAAAGCAGAGCAGCCAAAAGATTTTACTAAAGAAGATGATCGCGACTCCTGGGTGGATTGGAATAAAGCGAGAGATAATAATAAATAGAAAGAATCGTATATAAAACAATAAATGAACATACCTAATTTTTTGTCTTTGCTTCGGATTATTCTTGTTCCGGTAATTGTTATTTTCCTAACGCAAGGCGAATATTTTAATGCTTTGATTGTCTTCATTGTTGCCGGCATAACTGATGCTCTTGACGGCACAATGGCACGCCTGTTGAACGCTCAAACTAAACTTGGTTCTTATCTGGATCCTATTGCCGATAAGTTACTTTTAGCTACCAGTTTTGTGACTTTGGCAATTTTAGGGATTATTCCGAGTTGGCTGACAGTAATTGTAATGAGCAGAGACTTTATCATACTTTTGGGCATAGCAATCCTTTCGTTAATGTCGGTTACTTTCGAAATTAAGCCGGCTTTGATTGGGAAAGTTACTACTGCGTTGCAAATCGGCACTATTTTCTTAGCACTTCTTGATAATGCAGTTACTAATGATGTAAGCTACAATTGGAATTTAGCTCTTTTTTGGGTAACAGCATTATTTACTGTTGCTTCCGGATTGGTTTACATAATCAGAGGGATCAAAATCATCAATAGAACCAGCCTAAAAGATGTTAAAAAATAAGATATTTACTTGACACTATGGAGTTTTCCTGCTATTTTCGCAAAATTCTCAAACTGAATTATTTGTAGGCAAGTAGCTCAGGGGGAGAGCGCCATCCTGACGCGGTGGATGTCCAGGGTTCAAATCCCTGCTTGCCTACCATTTTGAATAAAAAGAGTGAATGCCACAAACGCCAAGAACTTAAAGGGCATCAACGAAATGGTGATGCCCTTTTAAAATGATTTTTTCGAAATGGCTGGTAATCCTAGATAATAACATTATGAATACTAAAATTAATTTTTCTGACAATATCGATATTTCTTCTAAAGACGGCTTAGCGGTTTTGCGTCATAGTACAGCGCATGTCATGGCTCAGGCTGTTCAGGATATTTTTAAGGGAGCTAAAGTAAGTATCGGACCATCTATTGACGATGGTTTTTACTACGATTTTGACTACAAAGATCCTTTTACCACAGAAGATTTTGTCAAAATAGAGAAAAGAATGAGGGAAATTATTGCCGCTGATTATCCTTTTATCCGCGAAGATATTTCCCGTGCGGCGGCAGTTAAGCTGTTTGAAGAAAGAGGAGAAAATTATAAAGTCGAATTGATAAATGATCTTCCTGTTGAAGTTGTCGACGTTAGCATTTACAGACAGAATGATTATGTCGATTTATGTCGTGGGCCGCATATTTTTTCTACTGGGATGATTAAAGCTTTTAAACTTCTTAGTGTCGCAGGCGCTTACTGGCGAGGCAATGAAAAAAATAAAATGTTGCAGCGCATTTACGGTACTGGATTTGCGGATGAAATTGCTCTCAATGATTATTTGATTTTGCTGGAAGAAGCAAAAAAAAGGGACCATCGCCGTTTGGGTAAGGAGCTTGATCTTTTCCAGATAAACGAAGAGGCAGGTCCAGGTTTGGTTATCTTTCATCCCAAAGGCATGATGTTGCGTTACCTGATTGAAGATTGGGAAAGAAAAGAACATCTGAAGCGCGGCTATGATATGGTTATGGGTCCCCAAATCCTCAAAGTTGATTTGTGGAAGAAATCCGGCCATTTTGATCACTATCGCGATAATATGTATTTTACTGAGGTGGATGAACAAATTTATGGCATAAAGCCCATGAATTGTCTTTCACATATGTTGATTTATAAATCTAAAATTAGAAGTTACCGCGATTTACCATTGCGCTATTTTGAGTTGGGTACAGTACATCGCCACGAAAAAACAGGAGTTTTACATGGATTGATGCGGGTAAGGCAATTTACGCAGGATGACGCTCATATACTTTGTACACCGGAACAGTTAAATTCAGAAATTCGCGCTATTGCAGATTTTGTAAATTATGCTATGGGAGTTTTCGGATTTGAATATGAGGTCGAGTTAAGCACTCGACCGCAAAAGTCTATCGGTTCTGATAGTGATTGGGAGCTGGCCACAGACGCCTTGGAGGGTGCTCTTAAGGATAACAAAATTGAATATGAAGTCAATTCAGGTGATGGAGCTTTTTACGGACCTAAAATTGATTTTAAAATAAAAGATGCCTTGAAAAGAAAATGGCAGTGTGCGACGATACAGTGCGATTTTACGCTACCGGAAAGATTTGATTTGAGTTATATAGGCGCCGATGGAGAAAAACATCGACCTGTTATGTTGCATCGGGTAATACTTGGTGCTGTCGAACGTTTTATGGGTGTGCTAATCGAGCATTACGCAGGAGCTTTTCCAGTTTGGCTTTCGCCGATCCAGTGTATTTTGTTGACAGTTACAGACAAGCATATCCACTATGCTGAAACAGTTTATGATAAATTGACAGCAGCAGGCATAAGGTGCGAAAAGTTTTTTGAAAATGAGAAATTAGGTTATAAAATTCGTCAGGCGCAGATGCAGAAAATTCCATACATGCTGGTTATCGGGGATAAAGAGGTGGAGGCGCAGTCAGTTGCACCACGAAAGCGTGATGGCGAGAATTTAGGTTCGTTGCCTGTTGATGAATTTATTGCTTTTGTTCAGGAAATATGTGAGAAAAAGCAATAATACCAAGTTGCTTTCAATCACTAAAATATAAATCATTGAAAGCTTACTTGGTATTATACCAGAGTAAGCAATTAATTAACGTTTGATTGCTAATTAGTATAAATTGCAATTTTCAAAACTTATTGGCTTTCGGAGGTGATATATAGCTAAGGATTTAAGAATCAATAGGGAAATAAAGTCGGCCACAGTCAGAGTTATTGCTGAAGAAGGTCAGCAACTGGGTGTTATTACATTGGATGAAGCGATAGCCAATGCGGAAAGAGTCGGTTTGGATCTGGTGGAAGTGTCATCGAGTACCGAGCCGCCTGTCTGTAAGATAATGGATTACGGCAAATATCGCTACCGCCAAAGCAAGAAATTGCATGATGCCAAAAAGAGCCAGACAGTAATTCATATAAAGGAAATTAGATTAAGGCCGAAAACGGAAGAACATGATATTGATGTTAAGATAAAGCATATTAAAAAATTTTTGGATAAACACGATAAAGTAAAAATATCCATGATGTTTCGAGGTCGAGAAATTGCTTTTACTGAGATAGGTCGTAAGATAATGGATGATATAAAGAGCGAACTAGTCAATGAATGCGTTATTGATCAGGAACCGCGTCTTGAAGGACGCAACATGGTGATGATTGTTTCACCAAAAAAATAATAAAAATATTAATAATAAAGAGGTGATCATATGCCAAAGCTAAAAACACATAGGGGAGCGGCAAAACGCTTTTCGCTTACTGCCAAGGGCAAGGTTAAACGTAGTAAAGCCTTTGCCAGTCACATCCTCACTAAAAAAACTACAAAGAGAAAAAGATCATTAAGAAGATCGGCATTGGTTGATTCGGCGAATTCTAAAGCGATCAAGAGGCTTATTCCTTATCTGTAGGCAACAAGAATTATTATTTTAGTTATCAATTAGGAGAGAAAAATGTCTAGGGTAAAAAGAGGCGTTACAGCCCGTAAGAGAAGAAGAACGATATTAAAACAGGCCAAAGGGTTTTTCGGTGCCCGCAGCCGTTTGATTAGAACAGCTACCGAAGCCGTAAATAAGGCGATGAAGTATGCTTATCGTGATCGTCGCGTGAGAAAAAGAGAATTCCGTCAGTTATGGATTGCGCGTATCAATGCCGCTGCTCGTCTCAACAATATTTCTTACAGCCGGTTAGTTGACGGCATGAATAAAGCGGGTATCGAATTAGATCGAAAAATACTGGCAGAGTTAGCTGTAAATGATCCTCAAGGTTTCGCCAAGATTGTTTCAATGGCTAAAGGCGAGAAGTAAGAATGATAGATGATCTTCAACATCTAGAGATAAATGCTCTTGCAGAATTAGAGCAGTCGACAAACGAAGATCAAGCCCAGGCTGTCAGAACCAAATATCTAGGTCGTAAGGGTCTTTTAACCACTCTTTTGAGAAACATCGCGCAAGTGCCCGATGACGAAAAGCCTTTATTTGGAAAGCGCTGCAATGAAGCAAAAGATATACTGAGCGCAAAGATCGATGAAGTGCTTCTGCAGCAATTACTCCGGAAAAAATCAGAAGGTTTATTAAAGGAAAAAATAGACGTTACGATACCGGGGAGAATTATTAAATTCGGCAGAGTCCATCCTGTAATTCAAATCCGCAGGGAAATTTGCGCTATTTTTGCTTCTTTTGGTTTTTCTATTGTTGAAGGACCGGAAGTAGAATTAGATTACTATAACTTTGAAGCACTAAATATCCCGAAAGATCACCCCGCAAGGGATATGCAGGACACTTTCTATATTGAAGAAAATATTGTCTTGCGTACTCATACATCACCTGTTCAAGTGCGCATCATGGAGAAAATACAGCCGCCGGTAAGAATTTTATCACCGGGAAGGGTTTACCGCCGTGATTCTGATGTTTCACATACTCCGATGTTCCATCAAATCGAAGGACTACTTGTGGATAAAGGAGTCAGCTTTGCTGATTTGAAGGGAATGTTGACGGCTTTTTTAAAAAAGATTTTTGGCATGAATACAAAATTGCGTTTTCGCCCGAGTTTTTTTCCATTTACGGAGCCTTCGGCAGAAGTTGATATCCGCTGTGTTATGTGCGGAGGAAGCGGTTGTCGTGTTTGTGGTCAAAGCGGTTGGTTGGAAATATTAGGTTCAGGAATGGTTGACCCGGCAGTATTTCATAACGTAGGTTATGACTCAGAAGAATATACAGGTTTTGCTTTCGGTCTTGGTTTAGAGCGTATAGCCATGCTGAAGTACGGGGTTTCTGATATTAGGCTTTTTTTTGAAAACGACATTCGATTCCTTAAACAATTTTAGGAGAGCCTTTTTTTATGCTAGTTAGTCTTAAATGGCTCAAAGATTATGTAGCTATAAATGTAACGGCGGAAGAACTGGCTGAAAAGTTGACTATGGCTGGTTTGGAAGTCGATGAAATAAAAATCATTAGTCCCTCATTTAGCGGAGTTGTGGTCGCTAAAATCATTTCTATAAAGCCTCACCCTGCTGCTGATAAACTTTCTTTGTGTGATGTAACTGATGGCGCGCAAACATTTAGAGTTGTTTGTGGTGCCAAGAATATTAAAGCCGGGAATGTTGTTCCTCTGGCAAAAGTCGGGGCAACGATTCCCGGTGGACATACTATCAAAGCATCAGTTTTAAGAGGAGAGAAATCAGACGGAATGCTCTGTTCGGAAGCAGAGCTTGAGACAGGTGACGATTCCTCCGGTATCTGGCAACTGCCTGACAATTTAACGTTAGGCGTATCGTTGGAAAGTGCTCTTGATTTGGAGGATACGGTTTTAGATATAAGTGTTACTCCCAATCGCTCTGATTGTTTGAGCATGATTGGAATTGCTCGGGAAGTAGCTGCAATCACCAACGAAAAAATAAAGATTCCCGTTGGCCGGCTTAAAGAATCTATCGAAGAGACTAGTTCACACACATCAGTAACAATTATTGATGCTGACCTCTGTCCGCGATACACTGCGCGTCTCATAAAAAATGTCAAAATTGGTTCGTCACCGGTCTGGCTGAAAACAAGATTAGAGTCAGCAGGAATTCGCTCTATAAATAATATTGTTGATGTAACTAATTTTGTTATGCTTGAGATGGGGCAGCCTCTTCATGCGTTTGATTTTCGATTTTTGGAGCAGGGGAAAATTATTGTCCGAAAATCACGGGATGATGAAGAATTTACTTCTCTGGACGGTAAAACACGCAAGTTGCCAGCAGATACTTTATTGATTTGTGACGGTGTCAAGCCTGTGGCGATCGGCGGAATTATGGGTGGTCTTAATTCCGAAGTTAAGGAAGACACGCAGGTTGTTTTACTGGAGAGTGCTTATTTCAATCCGGTTTCCATTCGCCGTTCGGCACGCAAACTGGCAATGCCTACTGACGCGTCTTTCCGTTTTGAAAGAGGGGTAGATCCGGAGGGGGTAATAATATCAATGAATCGCGCGGCACAGCTAATTGCTGAGCTGAGCGGCGGTAATGTTTGCAAGAATTGTATCGATGAATATCCACTAAAAGTTCCGGCTACTAAAGATATTCCGCTGCGCTTGAGCAGAATCAGTCAAGTAACTGGTGTTTTAATTGAAGCAAAAGATGTAATTAGAATATTGCAGAGTATTGGGATGAATGTAGGCAAAGCAGGCAAGGACAATTATCTTGTTACCCCGCCAACCTTTCGAGTAGATATTAAAAGAGAAATAGATTTAATTGAAGAAGTGATCAGAATCTATGGATACGATCGTGTTCCGGTGACACTGCCTAATGTCGCGGTTGTAGAAATGGCTTCTAATCTTCGGATGGATTTAGAAGAGAAAATCAGACATGTACTTACTGGTACAGGTTATTCAGAAATTGTTAATTATAGTTTTGTAACTCCAGAATCTGTTGATTATTTGTGTTTGCAGGAAAATGATGAAAGGCGGCGTTTAGTACGTATTAAAAATCCACTGGCAGATGACCAATCCGTTATGCGGACAACGATGGTTTTTGGATTGCTCGACGCCATGAAGAAAAACAATAATAACGGTTCTCTTGATTTAAAGATGTTTGAAATGGGACGTGTTTTTATTGATCGGAAAAGAGAAGAGCTTCCTGAAGAAAAAAACATGCTCGCCTGCCTATTGACTGGAGTAACGACAGATAATCTATGGGGCAACATGGTAACCGCTGATTTTTACGATCTGAAAGGTTGTTTGGAAAACATCTTTTATGATTTAAAATTAGCCAAATATAACTTTCGTTCATCGATTTCAGAGCCATTTTTACATCCTGGTAAATCTTGCGGAATATATATTGGTGAATTATTAGCTGGTTATATGGGGCAGGTGCATCCGGATGTTCTGGAAAAGATGGATTTAAAGAATTGTGCCTATGTCTTTGAAATTAATTTAGATATTTTAGAGAATCAAGTCGGTAATGTTATTCAGTATAGAGAAATTTCAAGATTTCCTGCTGTAACGCGCGATGTTGCTTTCCTGATTCCCGCTGATATGGAAACCAATTACATGACGGATATTCTTTTGCGTCAGAGTGAAGATTTGCTTGAAAATGTGGTAATTTTTGATATATACGCAGGCAAAGGAATTGCTGAAGGCATGAAAAGTCTGGGGTTGCGTTTTTTGTATCGTGCGACGGAGAGAACACTGACTGATATTGAAGTAAACATAATTCACGAAAAAATTGTGCAGAATACCGTTGGATTAACAGGGGCAAAAATAAGAGGTGAATAGTTAGTTAGACGAAGTTAAAATGGAGGAAAAGAAATGACAAAGATTGATATTATTCAAAATGTTTATGAAAAGCTTGGTTTTTCCAAAAAAGATTCCGCTGATATTGTTGAGTCAGTATTTGACATTATCAAGGACAGCCTTTCTCAGGGAGACAAAGTTAAGATTTCCGGATTCGGTAATTTTATGGTGAAAGAAAAACGAGCACGGCGCGGCCGTAATCCACAAACCGGACAGGAAATCTCCATTACAGCCCGGAGAGTATTGACATTCAAATCGTCTCAAGTTCTGCGAAAGACACTGAACGGATAAAAGCTTTTCTAAGCATACACAGATATTAAACAGATTTATATAAAATAAAATCTGGTTTTGTTTTGTAGTACGAAAATGGATTGTTTGATTTTAACTGTTTTGTGCCGGGGATTTTAGCCGCAAGGATTCAGGGATTGTATGGACACAGTAATTCCCGAAAAGGCCTATTTCCGTATCGGAGAAGTTAGTAAAATCCTCAACGTTGAAACGCATGTTGTCAGGTATTGGGAAACTGAATTTAGTACTGTAAAGCCGATAAGAACAAAGACTGCACAACGTTTGTACCGTTATAAGGATGTTCAAGAATTATTAAATATCAGGAATTTGCTATATTTTCAACGATTCACTATTAATGGCGCGAAAAAGCAACTCTTTAAGATGCACAGAAGTGACGGACCTAAGAAGAATGATGAAGAAAAAGAAAAGCTGATTTTAATTAAAAGTGAACTACAGCAAATTAGAAAAATATTAAGTTAAAAAATGCCGGCAAATATACTTGCCGGCTTTTTTATATATTTGATAAATTCTTTAAGATTTTTACCATAATTGCTGCGTAAATCTGATAAAACCTTATCACTTTTTGTTTGCTCTTTTGGAAGCTTTGAGTGGATTGACTTTCTGCGTTGATTCGACTACTTCAGTCTTAGTGTGTGATGCGGTTGGACATTTGCCATTAAGCCATTTGCTTTTTGGATCAGGATATACCTTACAGTATTTGCCGGCTTCGTAATCAATTATCTTATTACACTCTACACATTTGTCTATTATTGTCTGGCAGCTAGCACCAAAAAAACCGCAGCCTTTTTTGCTCATGAAAGCGCATTCCATTCCCACTTTAACAGTTTGACAAATCATTTGAACGACCCCCTTTATTTAATTTTCCTTTTGGAACACGCAGCAGATAATAGCTATAAATTCTGTCTGCGCCATTGACCATAAAACCGGCGTGTCCTTAACAACAAAACAAGCGCCTGTCAAGAAAAAATGAAGCTTGGCAAAATCACCTTGCAGAATATAAAGTCATTGATTATGAATATTTGCAACTATAGATGTTATATTCCACCACCACCAAAACCGATCGATCTTCCTGATTTACCTTCATATGCTCTATATGAATCATCATCCCTTGGCGGAAATATGATTACTTTATTATCTTCTTTCATCTTAATAGCTATGCTACCGCTGATTAAAGAATACCAGATGCCGATTTTATTATTATTATCATCATAAATATAAAATCCATGCATGGTTTGAGAGCAGCACCCTATTGATTGGTTACGCATATTTGTTACAAGTTCACTAAATATTATCGGCGTCATGTCAATTCGCTTCCAGAGATCTGTTTCCAGCGTATAGGCTTTATTCAGTCCCATAATTGAGGTCGGATAAACATCGGAACCGGAAATAAAGTAGTTGAAATTAGAATTTATTTGAAATTTATTAAAAGAGTCGGTAACATTAGCATCAGGTTCAATTCTTCCCCAATTTTTAAAGAAAGAAGTAGAGCAACCGCATACATTGTAAAGTGCTAAAAAAGCAAAGATGCAAAAAATTAATTTTGTATATTTAGACATTTATTCTTCCTTATAGACAGCATTTTTTTCTATAATTTTTACTACGGAATAAAGAATATGTCAACCTGGTCTGGGTGATGTCAGCGGCTGAAATAATCTTGCCGCATTAACCAAATGCTTGCCGATCAATTGACTTGATTGACTATTTATGTTAGTGACACTCCACTGTGAAATCATATGAATTTTATATACTTTTGAGGCCACAAAAAGATGAATAAAGCGACTGTGATTACAATTTTTTTGAGGTCTTTATTTATTCATACGACACTTAACTACCGCCGGATGCAAAACCTGGGGTTTGCCATGTCGATAATTCCGCTCGTTCGCCAGTGGCAAAAACAAAACAAGGATGTTAAAGAAATATTATTAAGACATCTGCAAATGTTTAATACTCATCCTTATTTTTCTGCTGCCATAATTGGTTCAATTGTTCGTTTAGAATTAGATTATGCCGATAGTGGAGCAGTTCTTGACACAGTGGCCGTCAAACAGAGTTTAGCTGGTCCTTATGCTGCTATTGGTGATATCTTTTTTTGGGGCGCCCTTAAACCTTTTGCCACAGTTTTAGCGGTTACTTTGGCTTATGCGGGATTAATAATTGCTCCCCTGGCTTTTTTATTAATTTATACACCGGCTCATGTATGGGTAAGATTCAAGGGATTTATAGAAAGTTACCGGCGAGGGAAACAAGGCATTGAATTTATTAGTATAATGGATTTACCACGTACTGCTGTAAGAATTCGATTGTCTTTAATGTTAATTTTGGCAGGTTTGCTATATTGGCTTTTACAGATTGGTCAGGTACCTTTTATCAATACAAGTGGAATTCTTATGAAGCTTGTGGCAATGAGTGTTGTTTTGATATGCTTCTGGTTAGTTAATAAAGGGATATCGCAGGTTTACATTCTTTACAGTGCAGCGGCTATATTTCTTTTTATATCATGGAAAGAATTATTAAATTGATGGAAATCAAAACATTGAAGTTAAAGAATAAATTAGGGATGCACGCCCGGGCAGCGGCAGCTTTTGTGAAAATCGCTCACCAGTTCAAAGCTGATATTTTTATTGAGCGCAACGGACAAACTGTTAATGGCAAAAGTATTTTAGGTATTCTTACGCTTGCATGTCCTAATGGAGGTATGTTATCAATAAGGGCTGAAGGTGAAGACGCATTCGCAGCGCTCGAGCAATTAGAAATACTGATAGAAAATAAATTTGGGGAAGACTAAATTATCATATGAGTGCTGAGCATGGAAAAAAAACATTTGTTCTTAAGGGCATAGGTGTTTCTCCCGGCGTTGTCATCGGTAAAGTTTATCTTTTTGATCCGCTGGATGTACAACAGTCTTTTTATAAGCTTAAAGATTTAACGCTGATTCCTGAAGAAATTGATCGTTTTAAAAACGCGCTCAAAGAGTCAGAGCTTGAACTTTTAAAAATCCAAGCAGATCTGAAAAAAACAAAAATCACAGAACCGCAATACATTATTGACGTTCATATATTAATTTTACAGGACAAGAAATTCATCAGTCGAACTATTAAATATATACGTCGTTTAGGAGTCAATGCGGAATGGGCGGTGCGTATGACTCTTGAACATTACAAACGAATATTTGAAGGTGTAAAGGACGAATATATTAGTAGCCGCATTAGTGACGTTCAGTATGTAAGTAAAAGGATATTGCGTAATCTTTCCGGTGAGAAAAAAGAAATTGTCTGGGGAATAGGTGATGGTGTGATTGTTGTTGCTCATGATCTTTCTCCTGCCGATACGGCGCAAATGAAAATGGATAAAGTTGTTGGTTTTGCTACCGACAGTGGTGGGCGTACATCACATACCGCTATAGTTGCCCGCTCAATGGAATTACCTGCTGTTGTTGGTTTGGATAATATCACGCGCAGTGTGCGGACCGGCGATGAAATAATTGTTGACGGTACGTCAGGATTGGTAGTTATTAATCCTTATCCGGATATGTTGAAAAGATATGAAGAGAAACAACTTCTGTTCTCTGTGTCTAAAGAAGGATATCTTAAATATGCGAAATTACCGGCAGTTACGACAGATGGTTTCAAAGTGCAAATAGGCGGTAATATAGAATTTGTTGAAGAAATGCCTTCAGCCATTACGCATGGTGTAGAATATATCGGATTATACCGCACGGAATTTATTTATATTAACCGCGAAGACTTGCCAACAGAAGAAGACCATTTCAACAACTACAGTCAGGTAGTTACGACAAATGATTTGCTCTGGTCAACAATTCGCACATTTGATCTAGGCGGTGATAAATTTCCTTCCAACCAGAAACAGGCAAAGGAATTAAACCCTCAATTGGGTTTAAGAGCGATTCGTTTTTGCTTGAAGGAAGTAGAACTTTTTAAAACGCAGCTAAGAGCTATTTGGCGGGTTGGTGCCTTAGGAAAGGTAAAAATTCTTTTCCCAATGATTTCTGGTGTGGAGGAAATACGCGAAGCAAAGAAACTGCTCGAAGAAGCTAAAAACGAACTTTTAGCTGAAGGGGTAAAAATTGCTTCCGAGATGGAAATCGGTGCAATGATTGAAGTTCCAACAGCAGCAGTCATTGCTGATAAACTGGCGCGTGAAGTAGATTTTTTCAGCATTGGTACAAATGATTTGATTCAATATTCTTTGGCTATTGATCGTGCTAATGAGCGATTAACGTATCTTTATGAACCTCTGCATCCGGCTGTTTTAAGATTGATAAAAAAGGTGGTGGACGTTGCTCATGACGCAAAAATTAGAGTTGCGATGTGCGGAGAAATGGCTGGTGATCCTCTTTGTTCTTTGATCCTGTTAGGTCTGGAGTTGGATGAATTAAGCATGAATCACTTAGCCATTCCGAGAGTAAAAAAAATAATTCGGGAATCTTCGCTTAGTGAATCCAAGCTGCTGTTGAAGAGGGCAATGTCTTTTGATACTGCGGAAGAAGTTCGTACATGCGTACAGGAATATATGTTAGAACGGTTTCCCGGTGAATTCCAGAAAGAAGAAGATTGATTTTTATTGTAGAAGTATAAACTCTAACCTGCGATTATGCTTTATACGCAGGTTTTAAAAACCGCATGTGAATGGTAATTTACTATGGAAAAAATCAAGCCAAATACTCATGATCACGATGGAGGGTACTATTCCGGATGCCTTTATGATAAGCAGAATTTCTGGAGATTTCGTCCTGCAAAAATGTTTCTTTCGCGAGTGTCAATAGCAGATGAATACATTGAATCCCTTAAAAAACTATCACAGGAAGGGTTAATAATTTATGCCATTAAACAAAGAAGCAAACTCAATAGTCTGATTATTTACGAACTCTCAGGACGTAAAGCACTGCCACGTCCTGTATATGCTCATGGAATAAACATGTCTTTCTGGCAGCCAATGCCTCAGATGATAAAATTTCTTTGGTCATCTTTATTACGACGTTTCAAGAAGAAAACGGCATTGTTGGGCAAGATAGCCTTCATGCAAAGAACGATTGCCGAGAAAAACAGCAGTATAATTCATCTGGGTGAATCGGAATTTATTGATAGCAGATCAGCATATCAGGCGATATCCAGCCTGATTAAAGTTCAGGGAATGGTTGATTTTCCTATTTTCATCGTACCTGTTTTGGTAGCTTACGGGCGGAGGCGCGAAAAAGAAAACGAAAGCATAATCAATATTCTTTTTGGGCAGACGGAGCATACAGGAACTCTACGCCGCATAATAACTTTTATTCGCTATTCCAGCAAAGCTTTTGTTATTCCAGCGGAACCAATTAAATTATCCGAGTATATAATTAAAAGTAATAATCTGTCTCAGGAAGCGATTGTTCATGATTTGCGCGGCGAGCTAATTGACCGTATAGACAGAGAAAAAACAGCTGTGGTTGGACCCGCTTTAAAATCAAGGGAAGAACTCATCGGCATGGTTTTGAGTGATGAAACCACAAAACAATTTATTACTGATTATGCTGTGAAATTAAAAAAGGACAGAGTAATTGTAGAAAAAGATGCCAGGCGTTATCTTTATGAAATTGCCGCTGATTACAGTGAAACTACTATTGAACTTTGGGATAAGGTGCTGACCTGGTTGTGGAATACTGTTTACGATGGTATATTGCTGGATATGGAAGGCTTGGCCAAGATCAGAAACATTTCCAAAAAAATGCCATTTGTCCTTATCCCCTGTCATCGTAGTCATATTGATTATCTTTTATTTTCATATATATTTTACAAACAGAATCTTCAATTGCCCTTTATTGCTGCGGGAAGTAATATGTCTTTTTTCCCGATGGGATATATTTTTCGTAAGTCCGGAGCTTTTTTTATGCGGCGCAGCTTTAGAGGAAACGAAGTTTACGCTGCAGTATTGTCTAAGTACATTGCCATACTCCTGCAAGAAGGTTTGCCTCTGGAATTTTTCATCGAAGGGGGCAGAAGCCGTACCGGAAAAATGGTCATGCCCAAGTATGGTCTTCTTTCCATGATTATTCAAGCTTACCAGGAAAAATATTGTGATAATTTTGCTGCCATTCCAGTTTATATCGGTTATGATCGAATAATAGAAGAAAAATCATATCTTAAAGAGCTTAGTGGTGCGTCCAAGTCTCCGGAAAACGCAGGTGAGATAATCAAGACCAGCAGAATATTGAGTAAGCGCTATGGCCGTGTTTATTTAAACATCGGTGAGCCGATTATTATGAAATCATATTTAGAAACGCAGGAAAAGAACATTGATCAAATGACTCTTGATGAACGACAAAGCCTTTATCGAAAAATTGGCTATGAAATAGTTCTGAAAATTAATGAAGTTTCTGTAGTAACGCCCTTTTCACTTGTTGCCGCAGTCATTTTGAGCCATGATCGCCGTGGAATATCTCATGGTGAGTTGCTGGATATTCTGAATGAATTTTATGAATATCTGTCTATGAAGAAAGTCAAGTTTGCCGCGACTTTTGCGTCTAGGGAAAAAGCCATAGCTGATGCCCTTAATATTTTCACGCAATCAAAAATTATAACTAAAATTGAAGCCGACGAAGACGAAGAAGAAGAGATGCAGGAAATAGTATATTCGTTGGAAGACGAAAGAAGACTCAATTTGGAGTATTATAAAAACAACTTATTGCATTTTTTTGTACCTTTATGTTTTGTTGCTACCTCCATGGTAAGAAGCAATGATGATGTAATGTCGATTGGCAGGATTTTGGGAGATTACAAGTTTCTCAAGCGACTTTTGTGGAATGAGTTTATTTTCGACGAGACCAAAGATGATGTGGATGAAGTAAATAACGTGCTTGCATATTTATATGGCAGAAAAATGATTACGCATGAAGAGCGTGAAGACCAGGTATGGATTGAAGTTAAAGGAAGGGGAAGTGTGAAATTAAAACCCTTTACCGGATTGATTCATAATTATTTAGAAGCATATTGGGTGGTCATTAGAAGTTGTTCGTATTTAAAGAAAAGCCCATTAGAAGAAAAGGATTGGCTGAAAAAAATCAGGACTCTTGGAGACAGGCTCTATCGTAAGGGTGAAGTTTTGCGTTTGGAGTCTTTGTCCCAATCAAACTATATCAATGTCATCAGATTCCTGGAGGAAGCGGAACTTATAACAAAAATATCTAAAGAGGGGAAAAAAGGTGGCAAACAGGAAATTACTTATGCTCTAACCGAAAACAAGGCGGAAATGGAAGTTTTACGCCGGCGTCTTTTTAAATTTCTCTAATTATTCTGTGACGTAAAATTACTAGTCAACAGGCTGACCTCTAGTATAAGGCCAGCCTGTTTCGATATATTTTATTTGTCTATTTATTTTTACCTGCTTTAAACGGCTGTTTTATGCTGTAAAACGCTGCTTTACCGCGGTATTTGGCCGCATCGCCTAATTCTTCTTCAATACGGATCAGTTGATTGTATTTAGCCAGTCTTTCCGTGCGGGAAAGTGAACCGCTTTTAATCTGCCCGCAATTAGTGGCAACAGTAATGTCCGCCATAAAGGTATCTTCCGTTTCGCCCGAGCGATGCGATACAACGCAAGTATAGCTTGCTTCTTTAGCCCGTTCCATAGTGTTGAGTGTTTCTGTCAGCGTACCGATCTGGTTGAGCTTAATCAAAACGGAATTGGCCACACCCATTGCAATGCCTTGTTCCAGACGTTTGACATTGGTGACAAACAGATCATCGCCGACGATCTGAACTTTGCCGCCAAGTTCATCTGTTAACAGTTTCCAGCCTGCCCAGTCATCTTCCGCCAGTCCGTCTTCAATGGAGATAATCGGATATTTTGCTACAAGATCAGCATAGAATTTCACCATTTCCTCGGCTGATTTTTGCGGTTTCTTTTCTGTTGCCAGAATATATTTGCCTTTTTGGTAGAAAGAACTTGCTGCCGAATCCAGAGCGATCATAATATCCTGCCCCGGCCGATAGTTTGTTTTTTCGATAGCTGTCATAATCAGTGATAGTGCTTCTTCATTGGATTTTAAATTTGGTGCAAATCCGCCTTCGTCACCTACGGCGGTGTTATAGCCTTTGCCTTTAAGCACTGATTTTAAAGAATGGAAAACTTCCGCATTCATCCGAATCGCTTCGGTAAAATTGGGCGCGCCCACCGGCAGAATCATGAACTCTTGGATATCCACATTGTTGTCGGCATGCTGACCGCCATTTAAAATATTGGACTGTGGTACCGGCAGGTCTTTGGCGTTGACGCCGCCCAGGTATCGATAAAGTGGCATGCCGGATACTTCAGCGCCCGCTTTGGCACATGCAAGAGACACGGCCAAAATCGCGTTGGCGCCTAGTTTACACTTGTTTGCGGTTCCGTCCAGTTCGATCATGGCATAGTCAATATCGCGCTGTCTGCGGCAATCCATACCGATTATTTCCGGTCCGATTTTGTAGAGAATATTTTTTACAGCAGTTTGGACACCCTTCCCATTGTATCTTTTCTTATTACCATCACGTAATTCCATCATTTCATGTTCGCCGGTTGAAGCGCCGGAGGGAACAGCCGCTCTTGCGGTAATTCCTGCAATTGTTGTCACTTCAGCTTCAACGGTTGGATTACCACGTGAATCCAGTATTTCTCGAGCATGAACATTAATAATTTCCGGCATATCAAAACCTCCTTTTTTGCTTTGCGTCACCCTATAACAGAGAGTCTTTCTGATTTCAAGACGATAATCGAAGTCTCTTGATTACTGTAAGGAACTCAGATAAACAATATGCAAGAAGTCGGAAATAAAAATTAAAGCTATTGAATATCAAAGTATATGGATGAGATTAAAAAAGACAAAAACACAAAACTTTTCCTGCATTTAAAAAAATGGCTGGAAAAAGCCGTGCTTGATTATAAAATGATCGAAGAGGGAGACCGGCTGCTGGTTGGTGTCTCCGGTGGTGCGGATAGTTATGCCCTGCTTGATCTGCTGGATTCACCGATGATTTTTGTTCCCCGGTTTTCTTTTGTAGCGGTGAATATCGACATGGGTTTCGACCAGGATTATATTGCATATCGAGAGCTGGAAAAATATTTTCAGGAAAATAAATATCGCTATGTGATTGAAAAGACGGATATTGGCAATCTGGCGCACTCTGATTTTAATAAGAAGAATCCCTGTTTTTTATGTTCCCGACTGCGGCGAAAAAGGATTTTTGAAATAGCCGATGCCGAGGGCTGCAATAAAATAGCCTTTGCTCATCACCGGGATGATATTATTGAAACCCTGCTGATAAACATGTTTTACGGACGGGAAATCAGCACAATGATGCCCAATCAGAGCATATTTGGTGGTAAGCTGCACATTATTCGACCGCTGGCATATTTGCGGGAAGAACTGGTTAAAAAGTACAGCAAAGAGCGCCAATTCCCAACCGTGAAAAACGATTGCCCGACAAGCCATACATCGAAGAGGGTTTATATTAAGAATCTTTTGAATGAACTGGAAAAGGATAATAAACAAATACGCGATAATATTTACAAGGCAATGAGCCACGTAAAACCTGACTACCTGCTACCAAAAAACTAAGGAGACTCGCTAAGAACAAGTAAAGCGCAATGCGAAGCGTAAGTCGTAGTGAGACTAAAAATTCAGGAGCAGAGTGAACTGAATTTTGTAAGTCGAACTATCCAATCCCGACATATCGGGATTGGGAACTATCCCAGGAGCGAAAGCACCCTTAATAACCTGAAGGTCACCATGGGGGCATCTACGACGACGTGGAACTGAGTATAACCGACTGTTTACCAGGTAGAAATAATTCTAGCTTTACTTGCATTTTAATGTAAAATTGAATTATGGCAAAAGAAAATACAGCTAATAGACTTATTGCATCCAATAAAATGGCGCGCCTCAATTACGATATCGATGATATATATGAGGCAGGTATAGTTTTATCCGGAACAGAAGTTAAGGCACTGCGCGCCGGTAAGGCCAATATCAAAGACAGTTACGCCGTTGTCAAGGACGATGAAGTCTATCTGCGCGAGATGCATATCAGCCATTACGACCATGGCAACCGCTTTAATCATGAGCCACTGCGGCCGCGTAAGCTTCTCCTGCATAAAAGAGAAATTCACAAACTCTACAGCAAGTCGAGGGAAAAAGGCCTGGCGCTCGTTCCTCTGAAGCTTTATTTCAAAAACGGCAAGGTAAAAGTCGAAATAGGCATCGGCAAAGGTAAAAAATTGTATGACCGCCGCGAGGATATCAAACAACGTGACGAACGCCGCGACATCGCTCGCAGCTTTAAATCCAAACTGATCAAAGTCTGACATCAACAATAACAAATGCAGTATCCGGCAGTTTCGATGGTTTACTTTGACAAATGCATGGTAACTGGCTATATTACAACCAAGTCAAAATATAAGGGGGGGCGTCACGGTTTCGACGGGGACATTTGAAGTTGTAGAAGCGTACCGAGGTTCCTACAGGCCTCGTTAAACAGGTAGGAAACATATAATCGCAGAAAACTACGATTACGCATTAGCCGCTTAGTCGGCTAACGTTCTACCCGGTTCTCCTGTTGGCTGGAATAGAACGTCATTAAGACAGGATAGCCAAACTTCTTGCCTGGGGTAGGGAGGCGAATACTTACAGGATAGCGCGGGGCGATCCGGCCTTAGGGAGCAAACCAGCGTGAAGGTTCTAAAACGAAGGCTACGTACGTAGAAGCTCCAGCGGAAGGTTTTCGGACGCGGGTTCAACTCCCGCCGCCTCCACCAAAAAAGTTAATAATATTAATCATATGGTATTTTGAGAAAGTGCAAAGCCCGCTAGAAATAGCGGGCTTTTTTGTTTTCAGTTTTGAATACAGAGTAAGCCTATAATGCTTGAATGCGGGACCAACCAAGATAGTGTTTGAAACGAGAATATTTGCCAGTAAGGTAAATACTTCCTTTATAAATAGAATTACCATTTCCCCTTGACAGAAACACCGCATCCTTCTATCTTGGCTTCCGTAAGATTTTTTATTCAGAAAGAAAAGATAGCAGTCGTTTTCGGTGCGTAAAAAAATTAGGAGCATTAATATGTACAACATAAGAGTGGAAAAAATCTCTGAAAATATCCCCCGACACAAACACCTGCATTTTACCGCAGCCTTTGTACCGGTATGCAGGTTCAGATTCGTGGGGCCGCTGATCATGATGTTGATCTTTCTCTCCTCCTGCACGGTGACAGCAGAAGACCTTACCTGTAGTCAGCTTCCCCAGCTGATGGAAGCATTCCAAGCAAACCACTACGCAATGAAGAGTACCACCCAGGAGATTAGGCAGCACGCAGTTGACCAGATGATCAAACGCCTTGATCCATCTAAAACGCTGCTGTACGAATCTGATTTGGAGAAACTTAAAGAGTTCCTCACTGACCTTTTCGTAAGCGCGGAAAAAGGCAACTGTGCTTCGCTCAATCCCGTGTATAACTTGCTTGTCGCGCGAGCACAGGAGAACGAAGCTATCGTCAAAAAGATTTTGGGGCCGGATTTCCGGCTGGACATAATGGCTGTATTAAATATCAACATAGACAAACGTCCCTATCCGAAGACGCTGGAGGAAAAGCAGGGTCTCCTGAAAAAAATTGTGCAATTCCAGAACGAAAACTTGTTGCTGTCAGGAATTGACCAGGCAACGGCCAAAAACAAACAGATACACCGCTATGAGTTACAGACGAAGCGGGTGATTGAGCAAAATCCCACTCAGCTCATTACAAGCGCTGCCGAGGCCTTTGCCTTAGCCCTGGATCCGCACACAAGCTACCTGCCCCCCAAAGACTACGAAGATCTTCAAATTGATATGAAGCTCTCCCTGGAAGGAATTGGTGCCCTTCTCAGCAGCGACACCGGCTTCACTATTATTGAAGAGTTGATCCCCGGTGGTGGTGCCGAGAAAACTGGTCTCTTGAAGCCTAAGGATAAAATCATCGCAGTTGCTCAGGATTGGGAAGCACCAGTTGACGTCATCGATATGGACATGCGCGACGTCATCAGCATGATACGCGGCAAGAAGGGTACAAAGGTAACTCTAACTATCCTGCGGCAGTCTGATCGACGGAATCGCTTTGACGTCACTATCATACGCGACAAGATCGACGTGAAGGATCAGGAGGCGAAAATCACTTACGAGATGCGTAAAGTAAACGGCAGGCAGTACCGCTTCGGTGTCATCGATCTTCCTAAATTTTACGGTGGTGAGAAGGGCGGCAAGTCCAGTTACGAAGACGTGAAAAAACTTCTCGCCGGGGCCAGGCGTCAGCGGGTGGACGGGATTGTGCTGAACCTGTCACGCAATGGTGGTGGTCTGCTTGACGAGGCGGTGCGTCTTGCCGGTCTTTTCATTGGTAATGGTTGCATAGTAGCAGTTAAGGACAGCAAGGGGCAGGTGGCGATTCTTTCCAATGGTTTGGCCGCACCTGTTAAGGAAGTAGACAAGCAAAGCATCAGTTTGGGCTCCGTAGAAGATCCAAGGGCACTCTACATGGGCCCTCTCGTTGTTCTGACGAGCCGCTTGAGTGCGTCGGCAAGCGAGATCGTCGCAGGCGCCCTGCAAGATTACCGCCGTGCCGTGATTGTCGGAGCAGATCATACCTATGGCAAAGGTTCCGTGCAGGCTGTGCTGAAGCTGCCATTAGAACTGGGCGCGATGAAAGTCACCACAGGGTTGTACTTTCTGCCCGGCGGCAAATCGACACAGAAGACGGGTGTGATCGCGGACGTGAGGCTGCCTGGCTGGTTTCTATCAGAAGATATCGGTGAAGCCGCCCAAGACTATCCTCTACCGGCTCAGGCAATTGAGCCCTTTTTGGACGCGCGGGGGAAAGATGCACCGCAATGGAAGACTGTTGATGAGCCCCTGATCGCGAATATTATTTCCAAGTCGCAGAGCCGTGTAGCGAAAGACGCAAAGTTTGCCAAAATAATCAAAGACAACAAAGAAGCCGCGGATAAGAAGGGTATCATCCAGCTTGATGATTTTCGCAAAACAATGAAGAAGGAAGGTGCAGGCATTGAGAAAAAAACACGTTCCGAACAAAGGGAAAAGGCACGGGAACAGTATGTGCCTTTTGTGAACGAGAGCGTCAACATTCTACTCGATATAGTGAGACTTACTGATAGTGAGCCAAGCTGAAAACGAGCGGAGTGAAGTTTGAAACGTAAGGCGAACTATACCAAGCGCGCAGCAACGTGGTGAAACGAGCGAAGCGAAGGTTGAAGTGTTAGTCGAACTATCCAATGCGCGAAGCAACGTCAGATGGTAACGCTTTGATTTTAACAACAACATGAATCACCGTTCATTAGATTGAGTCTTTTCGACACAACCATTGAAAGCCAACATTCCCAAGTCATTTGATTTAGCCTTCTAATCATCCGAATTACAATTTAATCTCGGCACAGAAAATAATGTGGACGATTCTTTTTAATTGACATCCCGAATAAAATGGCTGATCGCACGGTTCGCGACAAAAAAACGCAACTGAACAAAAGAAAGACAGCCAGAATTTTAGCGGCGCCGGTTTTTCGTCAAGCAACTTAACAAGCGGCCGAATATATCAGAACTTCATTGATAAGACGCACTGATAACTTATCTGTCTCAACCTCAAGATCGTAATGGCTTTGCAGATTAATCTAGAATTGTGCAGACATATTAAAATAGCGGCCAAGATGTAAGGCGGTATCCGCTGTGATTCTGCGTTTGCCGTGAACAATTTCATTTATGCGTCGCGGCGGAACATTAATATCATGTGCAATTCTATACTGTCTTATATTCATCGGTTTAAGAAATTCATCAAATAATATTTCGCCAGGATGTACGGGTGGGATTTTTTTTGTTTCCTTGCACTTGTAAGATTTAATCATGGCTTATTAATAACGCAGGCAGGATATTGTTGTTAATACTTATTGAACTAAAACCCCCCTCAATTCTTTCGCTTTGAAGGGGTTTTGTTGTTATATTAATCCCGCTTCGGTAATCTTGCGGTATAATTCGACTATATGATTCCGATAAAGTAAATTATCGGAATCTTAGCCTCATTAAAGATCATGTTTATTGCTGGGTCGCGTGCTTAGCTTACGCTTACTTTTATGTTACGATCGTCTTTACCATGTCAATTACCGGATTGGTGAAAAGAGCCATCAGCATTGTGTAAAGAGCAAAAGCTGCCACAACTTCACCGGCATACATCTTGTCATATTTACGTTTCAAAGAAACCAGAATCAAACCACCGATAATCAGGCAACCCAGCTGGAAATAAGGGAAGTTCGCTGTACCTGCTGCTGTATATTCAGCGAAGCAAAAAGTTGCTGTTAAAAGAATTACCGCTGCCGCTACCATCATTGTTCCTAATGTTTTTTTCATGATCTGTTACCTCCTAATGAGACCCAAGTTTCAGAAACGTAGTGCAATGAAACTTGCTGGTCGAATTATCCCGCTTAAGCGGGATTGATTTATTTGCCTTTATACTACTGGAAGTATCGTGCCAAAAAACAAACCATCGGCCATTATCATTATAACTATACGACTATATTAGATAATTATTGTGCAAAGTCGTTAAGGTCTTCCGGATAATACTCTCTTCTGGGTCTCCGTTTTTCATAGAATGTTAAAGATTGTTTAACGAAATGTGAAAGGTCTTTGAAAAAGTGAAGAGAAAATAACCGGAACGTCGATTTTGCATTGGCTTCCATAAAGTGCTATGGTTCTTAAATAATTTCCCGGACGAAAAGGAGGCTCATCTATGGACAACCCTACTGTTGTCAGCCCTAGCATAGCGTATATCAAATCAAAGATGAAACGAGGAAAGATTGTTTCTGCCGATGACGCAGTCCGTGTGATTCGAGACCGTGATACGGTAGCTCTTGATGGTTTTCTGGGAGCATGCGCCCCGGAGGAGTTGATTGCAACTCTTGCCGATAGGTTTCAAAAGACCGGTGAACCCAAAAATCTGACATTAATTTATGCCTCCGGTATTGGTGATGGTAAAGACAAAGGTGTCAACCGTCTTGCCCAGGATGGCCTTGTCAAACGTGTTATTGCAGGTCACTGGGGCTTGACGCCAAAGTTACAGGCACTGGCTTTAAATAATAAAATAGAAGCTTATAATTTCCCCCAGGGTGTTCTGACGCATCTGTTTCGTGATATTGCCGCCAATAATCCCCGGACAATTTCGCGGGTAGGTTTGGGAACTTTTGTTGATCCGAGAAACAGTGGCGGTAAAATTAATGCAATCACAAAAGAAGATCTTGTTGAGTTTGTTCAATTTGATGGCAGGGATTATCTGGCCTATAAGACATTTCCTATTCAGGTTGCGCTTCTGCGCGGTACGACTGCCGATATGGACGGCAATATCACCATGGAGAAAGAAGCGGTTACGCTGGAAGTTCTGCAACTGGCCATGGCCGCTAAAAATTCAGGCGGATTCGTCATAGTGCAGGTGGAGAGGATTGCCGACAGACATGCGCTGAATCCGCGCAATGTAAAGATTCCCGGAATTCTGGTTGATTGCGTTGTTGTCGCCAAACCGGAATATCATAGTCAAACATATGCCACTTCATACAATCCCGCTTTCAGCTGTGAATTTAAAATTCCCACGGCCACAGTTGAACCTTTGGCTATGGATGAAAGAAAGATTATCGCGCGCCGCGCCGCCTTTGAGCTTCAGCCGAATATGGTTGTCAATCTGGGGATCGGCGTGCCTGAAGGTGTTGCCAGTGTGGCTAATGAAGAAGGTGTTTTCGAATATCTGACTCTGACGACTGAAGCCGGCTCTATTGGCGGGATTCCTTCCGGCGGTTTAAACTTTGGTACATCAACAAACATGGATTGTCTCGTTGATATGCACTCTCAGTTTGATTTTTACGATGGCGGAGGCCTCGATTTGGCGTGTCTTGGGCTCGCTCAGATGGATCAGCATGGCAACGTCAATGTCAGCAAGTTCGGCCCTAAACTTGCCGGTTGCGGCGGATTTATCGATATTTCCCAAAATTCAAAGAAAATCATTTTTGTGGGGACTTTTACCGCCGGCGATATGCAAGTGGCAATTGCCGATGGAAAATTAAAAATAGTAAAAGAGGGCGCGGTTAAAAAGTTTGTCAAAGATGTAGAACAGGTGACCTTCAGCGGCAAGACGGCGCAAATGAATAACCAGCGTGTGTTTTATGTGACAGAGCGCTGCGTTTTTGCGCTGACTAGTGTTGGGGTAGAGCTTATCGAAATTGCCCCCGGCATAGATTTAGAAAAGGATATTCTTGCTCAGATGGATTTTAAACCAATCATAAAAAACCCAGTACAGATGGATGATCGGATCTTTAAGCTGCCGCAGATGGGCTTGAAGGATGATCTTTTGAACATCCCGCTTGGCGAGCGCTTAACCTACGATCAGGCGGCAAACATTTTATATATAAATTTTGAAGGGCTTTCCGTCCGTACAAAAAAAGATATCGAGGATATTCGGGGGCAGGTGGAAAGTATCTGCAAGCCACTGGGCAAGAGAGTTAAAACCATTGTCAACTATGACAACTTCGCAATTGCGCCGGAGCTTGAAGATGATTATATTAATATGGTCAAGTATGTTGTTTCGAACTTCTATACAGATGTCACCAGATACACGACAAGCGCGTTTCTGCGCATGAAACTGGGTGATGAATTACAACGGCGGGATATGGCGCCGCATATATTTCAATCTAAAGAGGAAGCAAGGCAGGCACTAGAGAAAAAGGACTAATTCCAATCACGATAATTAGTATAATAATATACTGCAATTAAAACAGTAAAGTAGTATAATTATTCAAAAGAAGATTTTGTTTTGGATAGAATTTTAGTCATCTGTTGTTCTAACTGAGAGGAAAAAATAAATGGATACCCTGGCAAGCACAGAGCAGTCGAAATTGTCGTCAGATTGGCAGTCTTATCTCAATGAATATATTGTCGATTCAGCGCAGAGATCAATCATTTTCTGGGATATCATGCGCAAAAGAGGAAACGGCTACATTGAACATATCAAAAACGGTCAACCGCCAGTGCTTCGATTTAACTATGAGATGATTCTTAATGGCAAGAATTTTAAGCGTCCCGTCAATTATGCTCTGGTAAAAATTACTGACCGGCGCAGAAGTGACAAAGATGATCATAAGGACAAAGAGACTCAGGATGTTTACAATCGTCGTCATGATACAGTAAAAAGACACGCATCCCTGCCCAAGCGACCGATTATTATCATTGATCCCCGCGCCGGTCATGGTCCGGGCATCGGCGGATCCAAACGAGACTCTGAGATTGGAATGGCACTGGAGAATGGACATCCTGTTTACTTTATTCTCTTTTATACACAACCAATACCCGGCCAGACTTTGGCTGATATTGAAGCGGCGGAAATTAAGTTTGTTGAAAAAGTTAACGAACTGCACCCTAACGCTGATAGACCGGCTATCATGGGCAATTGCCAGGCGGGATGGGCTGCTGCACTGCTTTGCGCGGACAGGCCGGAGATTACAGGCCCGCTCGTGCTTAACGGCGCTCCCTTATCTTACTGGGGAGGTGTTGTCGGGACCAATCCCATGCGTTATAAAGGCGGGCTTGTTGGCGGTGCGTGGGTGAATTCTTTTCTGTGTGATCTGGGCAACGGTATTTTCGACGGTTCTCATCTGGTTGCGGGTTTTGAATCCTTGAACCCGGCAAATACATTGTGGGCAAAACAGTATAATGTCTATGCTAATCTAGATACCGAAGAGGAAAGATACCTTGTTTTTGAAAAATGGTGGGGTGGATTCTTCCTGATGACTACGGCAGAGATTCACTTTATTGTAAGCCAGCTTTTTGTTGGCAATAAGCTCGAAAGAGGGCAGCTGGAACTTCGCTCGGGTGAAAAAATAAGCCTGAAAAATATCGAAAGTCCGATATTAGTTTTTGCCTCCCGTGGTGATAACATTACTCCTCCCCAGCAGGCTCTCAACTGGATTCCCCGTGTTTATTCTTCTGTGGAAGATATCAAACGACATGGGCAGGTTATTATCTATATTATCCACGAAGATATCGGCCATCTTGGAATATTCGTTTCTGGATCTGTGGCCAAGAAAGAACATAAGGAGATCATCGCTAATTTTGACATGATCGACTATCTGACTCCAGGCCTCTACGAGATGATAATAGAGGGAGATGTCCTCAAAGGTGATTTCACTGCTCGATATGAAGAGCGAACACTCGAAGATATCGCTGCGATGGACGATGGAATAAAAGACGAAGAAGATTTCAGCGTAGTTGCTAAAGTTTCCGAGGCAAACGATAATTTCTATAAGATTTGGGTGAGTCCCTG
This sequence comes from Syntrophaceae bacterium, assembly GCA_025355345.1. Taxonomy (GTDB): domain Bacteria; phylum Desulfobacterota; class Syntrophia; order Syntrophales; family Smithellaceae; genus FEN-1160. The sequence goes on along the minus strand of JANXZU010000050.1, from coordinate 19,369 downwards.
GGTTAAATCATTCTCATCAGAACTATCCGCCGAGATTATCCGAAACGTTCAGCCCTTACGAATGCAAAGATATATGCTTTCGGATATGAACTCCCTGATGCGGCCGCTAGAGTCCATAGCATCGATTGCCCGCAAGAACCGCAAGCCAGCCGCAGTCGATAACCCTCTGGTTGCAATGGAAAAAGACTTTTCCGATTATATAGTCAATGTACTCAACATCTATCGTGATCACCGTGATCTGCAGCAGGAGCGATTATTCCAGATGATTTACGGCAGCGAATTTATTCGAATGTTATTTCCTCCGGACAAAGAGGAAGAAGCACCCAAGGAAATACCGGAATGTGAGCGCGAAGATTACGACAAGAGGATGCTACCATTGGAAGAAGGAGGAATAGCTGCCGGTCTTATCCGTATTTTTATGGCTATTGCAAAAATCGGTCATGGTATCAGGAGAAGACATTTTGAGCTAGGCGAAGAGATCGCACAGACTCACAAGGTGCTAAGCAAACTTCGCCCAGTACAGTTTAAGAAAATTCTCAAACAACAGGCAGCAATACTTCAGGCTGATGAAGACCGCGCCATTAATGCCCTGGCGGTTCTTATTCCTGATAAAGATGATCGAATGGATGCTCTCGGGATTGCCAAACGTCTTTGTCTGGTTGATGGTGTTTATAATAAAGAAGAAGAAGCCATGATTGGAAAAATTAAAAAAGCATTTGAACTGTAGGGAAGCTTGTCCCTTCGATCTCAGCTTTGAGTTGGAATTGGCAGGGCATGATTACTGTTTTAATTTTGAATTCAGATCTCTAATGTCTGCCAGATGTTTTTTTATTTCCAGGCGTAGAATGACATTTTCCAGGGCAAAACCTATTTCACCCAGCATAATGGAAAGAATGCGTTCATCAATATCCGTGAATAACCCACCATTTTCCTTGCTGGCCAGATTGAGAACAGCAACGACCTGCTTGTGTTTGTAAATGGGCATACTGATAAAAGAAGGTGACCCGTATTTAGGATTGTTGGATTTCATCGTTCGTGGATCGTGTTCAATATCCTGAATGATAAGGGCCTTACCGCTCTCAATTACAGAGCGGATAAACGAATGACGCCTTGGTTTCCCATCGGTTTTTTCAATATTGACCTGTGGTTTGGCGGCAACAAAACGAAGACCTTCAGGCTCCGCGGGATCTACCAGGAATACTGAACCATTGCGAACGGCAGTAACTTGCATAGCCTTATGCATCAGCAGTTCCAGTAAACCATCAACATGAATTGTTTGTTTGGCCGTTTCGGTCATTTCCTTTGTGGCATTCAGTTCAGTAGTGCATTGCTCCAACTCTGCGGCAAATTTTTTCGATCTGGTGAGTAGATTATTGAAGATAGTGATAAAAATCCGGCGGAGACTCAACAATCCTGCCGCGATTAAAACCAATGCCAGAGTAAGTAAGAGAATGTGCGTGCCATTCAACACTAATTTACTTTCTTGAACAATATATACTATTGCCAAAACCGGTATGGTTGCAACAACAAACGCAATGATATTAAATTTGCCGATCAGCCCTTTTTTACTATTATCTATTTCTTTATGAATGGACATTTATTGGTTCCTTTTTAAAAAATATGTCTTCCTGAATAATTGCAAATATTTACTAAAACATACTATAATTCGTGGCGCAAAATAACATGGGTTGAGTGAAGAGTCAATTAAAACAAAATTTTAGATTTTAGGCAGATGATTTTAGGCTTCATATTTGATTTAGAAATGGTATAAAACATCCAAGGGACATAAAAACGAAATAATATTTTAATATTATTGACTCTCTGGATATAATTGATTGCGTATTATGTTGAGTAGATATATGAAAAACTTTTACCTCATTGATTTAACCTCTATAGTAGGTATAAACTTTTTTACCTGACCTGAAAAGGAGGTACATTTTGAAGATATGATACTGAATTGGCCAAGGACTTATAAAGAAAAGTTGACTGACGCACAAAGCGCTTTGTCGAAGATACGGCGCGGGGCGCGTATTTTTATCGGATCAGCCTGCGGAGTGCCACAGCTTCTTGTCAAAACACTTATCGATGTGAGAAAGAATCTTGCGGACGTTGAGATCATTCATTTTCTGGATATCGGTCTCTCCTCCTGTATCGATAAGAAGTATGATCAATACTTTCGCCACAACGCTCTGTTTATCGGTTTGAACATGCGTGCGGCCATTAAGGAAGGCCGGGCGGACTATACACCCATCTTCCTTTCGGAAATTCCTTTGCTCATGGAAAGGGGCAGTATGCCCATTGATGTCGCCCTGATTACAGTATCGCCCCCCGACAATAATGGTTACGTCAGTCTGGGAATTTCTGTGGACATCACCAAAACGGCGGCAGATATGGCGCGATATGTAGTGGCGGAAGTCAATCCCAATATGCCCAGAACGCTTGGCGACAGCTTTCTGCATGTGAGTGAGATCGATGCCTTTGTGGAAAACAACGTCCCTCTTCCGGAGTTTGTGCAGAAATCGCCGGATAATATTGCCAAAGCCATTGGACAGTTTATCTCCGATCTGATTGAGAATGAATCCACCCTACAGACAGGTGTGGGCAAAATACCCAACTCAGTATTCCCCTATCTTATGAATAAAAAGGATCTGGGGATTCACACGGAAACATTTACCGACGGTTTAATTGATCTTATTGAGGCCGGTATTGTCAACTGCAAAAAGAAATCTCTCCATCGTGGAAAGATAGTTGCGTCCTTCTGTATGGGCACAAAGAAATTGTATGACTATGTGCATGACAATCCTCTGTTCGAATTTCGTCCCTGCAAATATGTCAATGATCCTTATATCATTGCTCAAAACGACAAAATGGTTTCCATCAATTCCGCGCTAACTGTGGATCTGACCGGACAAGTCTGCTCCGATTCTTTAGGCTTTGAATTTTACAGCGGCATCGGTGGCCAGGTTGATTTTGTGCGCGGGTCAGCCATGTCCAAACGCGGCAAGTCAATCATTGTACTGCCTTCTACGACGGATGACGGAAAGATTTCCAGAATTGTTCCTTATCTTTCGCCGGGCAGTGGCGTTGTCGTAACGCGGGGGGACATTCATTATGTGGTCACAGAATATGGAGTTGCCTATGTACACGGAAAATCAATACGTGATCGTGCGATGATGTTGATTAATATAGCGCATCCCGACTTCCGCGCGGAGCTTCTGGATGCGGCAAAAACGCAAGGTTATATTTATCAGGATCAAACGCTGCCGGTGGTGCTCTACCCCAAAGAATATGAAACTTACTGGACAGATAATAAAGGAATGTCAATATTTTTCCGTCCGGTGAAGGCCACAGATGAGCGGGCAATTCAGGATTTAGTTTATGAGCTCCCGGAACAGGATGTCTTCACTCGTTTTTTCAACAACCTCAAGTCTTTCCCCCACAAGGTGGTTATGCCTTTGGCGGCAATTGATTATAATAACAGGATAGCTATTGCTGCGGTTATCGGCAAAGAAGAGCCAGAAAGTCGGGAAAAAATTATTGGAGTCGGGCGATATACAAATAACCCTGACACCGGTTTTGCTGAGGTCGCCTTTACAACTCATCGGAATTGGCAGAACAGAGGGATCGGCACATTCCTTCTGCGTTATTTGATAAGTATTGCACGGGAAAAATCCATCCGTGGCTTTACCGCGGATGTTATGGCTCAGAACAAAACCATGTTGCAGGTATTTTCCAAGTCCGGCTACTTACTTAAAACTCAAATGGAAAAAGGTGTATATGAGCTTGAGATAGATTTCAGTGATGAAGAACAATAAACTCTGAGTGCGAATTGTCTCAAATAAAATGTTACCAAGGGAATGGAGAAAAAAGGACGTATCATTTGTGCGACTTCTCTAATTAATCTATTCAAATGATGACACGGTGCGCTAATCGATAGATCACTTCTTCGATGATTTATTCAGCAAGAAGAATACTCCCCTCGGAATCAACCCTTACGTTAACATTTCAGACGCCGAAATTTAACCCATAAATTATGTCACAAAATACAATATTGCATAATACTTTGCAAGCAGGTCATCTTTTGGCTTTCATCACCCTGATTCCACTTGACCATCTTTGCCTGAGTGTTATAAGGATTATTCTAGAAAGGTATTTAAACTATGGATTTTAAAAGTGTGAATGATGTTCAAGACCGGTTGGAGATGGCCGGTTACATTCCCTCCAAAGAGATAGCCACTGTAGTATTTCTGGCGGCAGCAACACAAAAGCCTGTTCTGGTCGAAGGGCCGGCCGGTGTCGGCAAAACGGAATTGGCCAAAGCCATAGCCAGGAGCATGGATCGTGAGTTAATCCGTCTGCAATGTTACGAAGGCCTGGATGAGGCCAAAGCCCTTTATGAATGGGAGTATGCCAAGCAACTTCTCTATACGCAGATGGTGAAGGATAGAATTAACGATATAATTTCCCACACGGCTACTCTTGCTGAGGCGGTTGATCGAATTGCCGCTCAGGAAGATGCCTTCTTTTCCGATCGGTTTATCCAAGCTCGTCCGCTTCTTCAGGCGATTAGTTCCGCAAAGCCGGTTGTTTTACTTCTGGATGAAGTGGACAAGTCCGATCCTGAATTTGAGGCCTTTTTACTGGAGTTACTTAGCGATTTTCAAGTTACCATTCCGGAATTGGGTACACGCAAAGCAATCAGTATTCCTTTTGTACTGCTTACTTCCAACAACTATCGCGATATGAGCGACGCGCTGAAGCGGCGCTGTGTTCACCTTTATATCGATTATCCGCAACGTGAAACGGAACTTCAGATTGTACGGCTGAAAATACCGGGCATTGAGGAAAAATTAGCGGCAGATCTGGTTGATGCCATTCGCCGGATTCGACTTTTAGACTTGAAGAAGAGCCCCAGCATCTCGGAGACTCTGGATTGGGCTCAATCTATTCTGGCTTTGCAGATAAGTGAACTGTCGCCGGAGGTAATTTCAGAGACCCTCAATGTTATTTGTAAATATCAGATCGATATGGAAAAGGTACGAAAAAATATCAGTAAAATAATTTAATGGTTAAACTAATCCAACAATTTGTTTCGTGTTGTCGGGCAGCAGGTCTACGGATCTCAACTGCGGAAATTCTGGATTGCTTGAACCAGTTGCGGTTGATCGAAGTCACAAACGAACTTGAGTTCCGGGCGACCTTGAGAGCTAACTTCGCCAAGAGCATGCGGGAGGTTAGTCACTTCGACCGTCTCTATCACCTGTTTTTTCATGAAATGAGAGTCGATCCGGCAGACGTTGCACAATCAACTGCACTTGCTTCCCAAATCAGGCATCTAACAGAGATTCTCAAGAAAAAAGAACATGACAACCATATGTTTGATACCGTTGTCAATTTTCTTGCCGGCAATCCTCTGGATTTTTTAAAGGAGATGCGGCGCATCCAGACAGCATCTGATTTCGATGTTCAAGCAACGCGATTCAATCTCGGCCCGCTGGCAGAACGCTTTAATATGCTGCTGCAGATTTCGTCATCTGCTGCTGCAATTGCACAATTACTGCAGGATCAGTCACTGGACATAAGCAGCACCGCGCGTAATGAACTTGATTTACACTTTACGGAAAGGTTAAATGCCGCCCGTTCAATTCTGCTTTATGAGCCGCGTCCCGGCGATAAAAATACAAAAAAAATTAAAACTTACGAACAACGTTTGCAAGAACTTGGTGAAAGACCGTTTTCTTCATTTACCCAACAGGAACTGGAGGAGATGAGAGAAGCTATCGACAAGCTTGTGCGCAAGCTGAAGAATAACGTGAGCCGGCGTTTTGCCGTCAAGCACCGGGGAAATCTGGATGTGAAAAAAACCATTCGGTCGGCTGCACGTTACGGTGGTGTTCCTGTTGAAATTAAATACCGGCACAAATCACTGCGGCGCAGCAAAATAGTTACTCTTTGCGATGTATCAGGATCAGTATGGGCAGCAGCACGTTTCATGCTGAATCTGCTCTATTCCCTGCAGGAGTGTTTTGACAAGGTCAATAGTTTTGTGTTCATTGATGAACTGACGGACGTTACTACCGTTTTTGAACAAAAAGACATTAACGAGGCCATCAGGTATGTGTTGGAAGAGGCGGATGTTAATTATAATGCGCAGACGGATTATGGAGTCACATTGCGTCATTTTCAGCGGGACTATATGGATCTGCTGACAAAGAAGACAACTCTGATCATTGTTGGTGACGCGCGTTCCAACTATATGCATCCGGAAGATGCCATTCTCGGACAGATGAGAGACAGGTGTCGCCGGGTTATCTGGCTTAATCCGGAGCAGGAACAAATCTGGGGTACTGGCGACAGTGAAATCAAAACATATATTCATCACTGCCATGAGGTACGGCAGTGCAGTAATGTTAACCAATTGATTGCTTTTATCGAGGAACTGGTTCTTTAATGACAAAAACTCCATCAGGACAAATTATAGAAAAGGTCTCACGCTTTGCCACAGAGCATATTGCTCCCCGCTATGATTTATCCACCAAGGAAGATTTCCCACATGACCTCTGGGAGAAAATGGCTCAAGCCGGGTTGTTTAAAATAGGCATTGATGAGCTCTATGGAGGCAGTGGCGGCGGTTATCTTAACCTGACTGAGGTTGCCGAAGCTCTGGTTAAAAATGGTTATAACATGGGGATTGTAACTTCCTGGCTCTATCAGCAGATTGTCGCCCGATTTCTTATCGCAGGATTCGGTTCGGAAGAGCAAAAGCATCAATTTTTGCCGCAGATGGCTCTGGGAAAAATTACGGCATCATTTGCTGTTTCGGAACCGCAGCGAGGTGCACATCCAAAATATATTACAACAGCCGCATTAAAGGATAACTCATTTTACGTTCTCAAAGGTGAGAAAACTTATCTGACAAATGGTAAAATAGCAGAACTATTTATTGTAATTGCTGTGACGGAGGAGGCAGAGCAAAGGCGTTTTACCGCCTTTCTTATTTTCCGTCATTTAGCAGGATTGAAAGTTGGCCCCCCAATGAATCTTAATTTTTTAAAACCATCACCTCACGGCAGCATAGTGCTGAACAACTGCCGTCTGCCGGATACGGCAATTTTGGGAAAAGAAGGCACAGCATATCGGGAGATGGTCATTGCCTTTGGAGAACTCGAGGACATCGTCATGATGGGAGCGGCGGCAGGAGTAATGGCAGCGCAGCTCTATTTGCTTATCGGCGCTGCCGGTAAAAATAACATCGTAAATACTGAATTGCTGCAACATAAGCTTGGTACGCAGGATGCCGATTTACAAGCCATCCGTACAATTACTTGCTTGGCAGCCCAGAGTCTGGATCGGGGCGAGGTTTACTCTGTTTTACCGGCGATAAATTTTATGTATTTAACCACTGAATTTCAAACAAACATGGACGCAATTATTTCGAAGTGGAATTTACAAATTGATACGCGGTATAATTATCTTCGATCTGATCTGGCGGCCATGATGGCGCTCAAAAAAAAGATTACGCAACTGAGACAGGCAAAAAGGGAACATGAATTGTTGAAAGATAAAAGGTGAGATAGTAATGCTCCGGTGGAAAAAAATATCTGAATTTTTCGGTCTGAAAAAAAGCATGGTGGCCCTGCTCGCGATGGTTGTTCTGGTTGGCCTCGGTGAGAAGATGGCTGAGCGGTTTTTGCCGATTTATCTTATGGCTCTGGGCGGTGGCGCGCTAACGATCGGCTTGCTGGGCGGCATGACCAATCTTCTTTCGGCTCTCTATTCCTTCCCCGGCGGATATTTAAGTGATCGCCTTGGTTACAAAAAAGCGCTTCTGATTTTCAATATGATTGCCTTATTTGGTTACGCCATCGTCATTATTTTCCCCTACTGGCAGGCGGTGCTTGTCGGCGCAATTTTTTTCCTTTCGTGGTCAGCCATATCGCTTCCGGCAACCATGAGTCTTGTTTCCCGTGTTCTGCCACAGGAGAAACGCACCATGGGTGTCACGATGCATTCGCTTGTTCGGCGGCTACCGATGGCACTGGGGCCGATAATTGGTGGAGTTCTCATCGGGATTTACGGAGATAAAACAGGTGTAAGGCTTGCTTTTGTGGGAGCATTTTTTTTGGGAATACTTTCACTTATCCTTCAGCAGGTTATGATTGAGGCTGATGGCGTTCGGGGTAAAGCGGAAAAAAGGCCTTCGCGTCTCTGGCATTTTATGAGTCCGGCGCTAAAGAACTTGCTAGTGTCTGACATCTTGATTCGTTTTGCCGAGCAGATTCCTTATGCCTTTGTCGTGGTCTGGTGCATTAAAAATCAGGGAATTACAGCAACCCAGTTCGGGCTGCTTACCGCCATTGAAATGATTGCTGCAGTTTTGGTCTATATACCTGTGGCCTATCTCGCCGACCGTTCCACGAAGAAGCCTTTCGTCGTCATTACATTTTTTAACTTTACAATTTTCCCTCTGGTGATGTTATTTTCTTATTCTTTCTGGATGATGGTTGTAGCCTTTGTTATCCGGGGGTTGAAGGAATTTGGCGAGCCGACCCGTAAGGCTCTGATTATGGATTTGTCGCCGGAAGACAAAAAAGCAGGAATGTTTGGATTGTATTATCTAATTCGCGATGTCATTGTATCCATTGGCGCAATAGGTGGAGCATTTCTTTGGCAGATATCCCCAGAAGTTAATTTTCTGACGGCATTTGCCTGTGGACTTATCGGGACAATATATTTTTGGATATTTGGTAAAGATCTGGGGCAAAGCAAAATCTCTTGATAAAATAATATCACAATGTCATCCATTTATTTTATTATGGACATGCTGGATTAGATAGGCTATTCTTCTGATGCAGCAGGAAGCAAGACGGAACTATTGGCCTTGTGTGGGAGATAACAAAATGATTCGGAAGGTCAGTGAAATTGTTTTGGCAAAATAACCATCTTACTAAATTAATCAGTTAAACGGGAGATGATAAAGATGATCAAATATACTGAAGAGCAAATCATTAATCTGGATAAATATTATAAGCACCCACGCAATCTTGTTGATTTGTTTGAAGACAGCGTCGTCAGCTGGCCGGATCGTAACGCTATCGGAACAAAAAATCCGCAAACAAAACAAATTGAATGGATAACATATAGAAAACTTGCTGAAAGAATTAACAACACCAGAGCCGGTTTGCATAAACTTGGCTTGGGTAAAGGGGATGCGCTAGGGGTCATTGTCGGCAATTCGGTAGAGTGGTTTATCTTGGAGAATGCCGCCCATGGCTTGGGCGCGGTGTTTGTTCCGATGTATGAAAAGGAGCTTCAGCGGACATGGCAATATATAATCAAAGACAGCGCCATAAAATTTCTTTTTGTCAAGGATGATGCCATACTGGAAAAAGTAAAAATCTTTAAAAATGACATTGAAACGCTGAAGGATATTTATGTTATTTATGGTGGCGGGGAAAATTATCTTCAGGCAATTGAAGAGATTGGTAAAAAAAATCCGCACAAATCGGAAAAACCTAACTGGTATGACGCGGCCGAATTAATCTATACATCAGGTACTACAGGAGATCCCAAGGGTGTGCTTCTTTCTCACGGCAGTTTAACGGCTTGTTCACGAACCGGACGCAAAATATTCCCCACATTAGATGAGAATGCCATTTCTCTGGCAATTTTACCATGGGCACACAGTTACGGGTTAAGTGCAGAACTGCACAATTTTCTGCAATTCGGCGGAGCGATTGGGCTGATGGAATCTGTCGATAAGCTGGCCGAAGATCTCCAACTTGTGCAGCCGTCCTTTCTGATTGCAGTGCCAAAGATTTTTAATAAAATTTACGACGGTATCCAGATGGCGATGGCTGAAAAGGGTGGAGCAACGAAGCTGCTTTTCAATCTGGCTGTCGCGGAGGCAACCAAATGCAGAAACAAGAACACAAAATCGTTTTTGCTGAAGATTTTGGATAAGATTGTGTTTTCCAAAATTCGCGCCAAATTTGGTGGTAAGGTTACTGGGGTATTTACAGCCAGTGCTGTGATGAATCCCCAAATAGCAATGTTTTTTGCCGATATTGGCATCCCTACTTATGATGCCTATGGTCTTACAGAAACAGCACCTGCAATTACCATGAACTCTCCACTTTATGGTAACAAATACGGTTCCGTTGGTAAGGCTATTGATGATATGCATGTAGTAATCGACAAATCTCAGGTAGGCCCGGATAGCGATGACGGAGAGATTCTAGCCTATGGTGCTCACGTAATGATGGGTTATCATAATAAACCGGAGCAAACGGCACAGATCATGACAAAGGATACCTGGAAAGGTTTTCCGGGAATCCACACGGGCGATCGGGGCCGCCTGGATGCCGAAGGATTTCTTTTCATTACCGGCAGATTCAAGGATGAGTATAAACTTTCTAATGGGAAATATGTGCACCCTGAATCGATTGAAACCGATATCAAGCTTGTTCATAATATTGCCAATGCCTTCGTCTGGGGAGACAATAAAGCCCACAACATTGCCGTGATTGTGCCGAATCTGGAGACAATCAAAAGGGATGAGAAGATTGCCATGTGGGCAAAAGGGACTCCTGAAGAAATTGTCCAGAATAAAAACATCCAGGAATATTTAATTGAAGCCATTACTAAACGTCTGAGAAAATCTTATGGTGGGTATGAAATACCACAGAAATTTATTTTTACCGCTGAAGATTTTACACTGGAAAACGGTTTGCTTACTCAAACCATGAAACTAAAGCGCGCAAGGGTGCAGGAAGCATATAAAGAACAGATAGAAAAACTTTATCAGGAATGATTGTATGGTTAATAAGTTAAAAGTTATTCATATCATTTTTTAATTTGGCAAGTTCGTCAATCATGATTTGTCTCACCATATCGGCGGTTTCTTCAACTGAAAGATTGGCGAAACGTTCATAAGGGATTTCATCCATCACGCGTACGATTATACGGTGAAGGCCTTCGGTATTCATTTTCCATTTGGGCAGGGCGATACCGGTACCGTTTAATACTACCGGCAGTATCGGTATTTTGGCTTGCTTAGCAAGGATAAAAGCACCCGGTTTAAAGGCCTTGATCTCATTGTCGTGGGAGCGTGTTCCTTCCGGGTAAATACACACAGACTCACCTGCCGCCAGGGTTTTTTCACTGGCTGCCATCATTTCTTTTGCGCCATCTTTATTCCCGCGAACAAGTTTAATATAACGGTTAAGATACATATTCCAGCCTATAAAAGGTATACGGAAAATTTCAGCTTTGGAGACGATTTTATAATATAAAAAAAGCCTGAAATGCACCAGAATATCCAACTGCGATTGATGATTGGAGACAATCATGTAGGTAGTATTTTTTTTATATTTTTCCCTTCCCTCGATTTTTACAAACCAGGTCGGCATAAGCCATGTATAGACGGATGCCCAAAAGCAGGTATAGTAATGCAGGAACTTCAGGTGCTTATCAAAAGGAATTGTAATAAGCCAAATTATAAACGCGGCGACGAAAAAAAGGGGGAACGTTATTGCCATAACAATAAGTATGTAGGTTGATAATATTCTTCCCAGCATGTTGTCTCCTTATTCTTTGATCTTTATTTGGTAAAATAACCTCAAAGTCATCTGAAAATCAAGATCAAAAAATCTTATATATGATATAAAATCACTATTATCTGAAAAAAATCGCAGAATCATTATTACGTTGACACACAATATCATTTTACTTATACTCCCTTCGGTTTAGAAGAAATAAAATATCTCTTAAGAGGAAATCATCATGACGATTAATGTAAGAACAGAAGACCATATTTTGCTGATGGAAGTAGACCGGCCAAAAAAATATAACGCGATGACGCGCGAAATGTTTCACCAGATAGCTCAAGCCTATTTTGAGTTAGATCGAAATCCGGATTTGCGTGTAGGGCTTGTTTATGCCGCAGGTCCTCATTTTACTTCCGGACTGGAATTAACCGACTGGGCCGAAGCTTTTAGCGGCGGCGAAGGTTTTCCCATAGACAAGAAAACTGAAATCGATCCGTTTTATATGATGAATGATACTCGTTGCAGTAAACCGGTAATTATAGCTGTGCAGGGATATTGTTACACTTGGGGGGTTGAATTTCTTTTGAATACGGATATTCGTGTCGCCGCGACGGACACGCGGTTTGGAATGTTAGAGGTACGTCGCGGATTTTTCCCCTGCGGCGGAGCAACTTTGCGTTTGCCCAAAGAGATTGGTTGGGGCAACGCTCAGCGCTATCTGCTTTCAGGTGATGAATGGAGCGCCGAAGATGCATATCGTTTTGGTATGGTACAACATCTGACCGAACCAGGAAAACAGTTTGATAAAGCTCTGGAAATTGCACGGCGTGTTGCCAGTGCTGCTCCGCTGGGTGTGCGCAGCATTTTGAAATCCTGTCGTACCGCGGCGCTTAAGGGCGAGCAGGCAGCCAAGGATTCTATCTTCCAGGAGTTAGAGAAGGTGATGAAAAGTGAAGATGTGCAGGAAGGCATAAAATCATTCATCGAACGCAGAGCAGCGGTGTTTCAGGGGAAATGATATCAGTAATTCTCTCTTTATTTCTTTGATAAAGCCGAAGATGATTATCTTTGATTTTCAGAAATTAATGTAAATTAAGTTATATTTCATAATAAAAATATTCAGGAGGTAGGTTAAATGAATTTTGCACCAACAGAAGAACAATTAATGGTCAGGGACATGGTTCGTAAATTTGCCGAAACGCAAATTAAACCCGTTGCCGCGGATTTGGACCACACTCATCGTCATCCGGAGGAGATCTGCCGTAAGCTTGGCGAAATGGGAATTATGGGAGTATCTGTTCCTACAGAGTACGGCGGGGCTGGTATGGATAACGTGACCTATGTCATGGCCATGATCGAGATTTCTAAAGCCTGTGCCAGTTGTGGTGTCATCGTGTCTGTGAACAACACTCTTTACGGTCATCCGGTCAAGACTTTCGGAACTCATGAACAGAAACTAAAATTTCTCCAACCTGTGGCGGGTGGGCAGGTAGAAGGCTGTTATGGTTTAACAGAAGCCGGAGCCGGATCAGATGCCGCGGCGCTGCGTTGCAAAGCGGAGCTGAAGGGCGACAAGTATATTGTCAATGGAACAAAAACTTTCATTACCAATGGTAATGTTGCCCGGTACTGTGTTTTGGCGGCAACTACGGATACATCCCTTGGTTATAAAGGTGTTATCAACCTCATAGTAGATTTAAAGGAAACCCCCGGCTTCAAAGTGGGAAAGATCGAAGAGAAAATGGGTATTTTGGCATCCGGTACATCCGAACTTGTCTTCGAGGACGCAGAAGTTCCGGCAGCAAATTTATTGGGCAAGCATGGGCAGGGTTTCCAGCAGATGATGGCGGGGCTTAATGCAGGCCGTATCGGCATCGGCGCTCAGGCCTGCGGAATTGGTCGGGCATGCCTGGAAGATTCGATTGCCTACGCCAAAGAGCGTGTTCAGTTTGGGAAACCCATCGCAGTCAATCAGGCAATCCAGTTCAAACTGGCCGATATGGCAACCGAACTTGATGCCGCAGAGCTTCTGCTGCTTAGGGCAGCATGGCTGGAGGATAACGGCCATGATTTCGAAAAGGAATCGGCTATGTCTAAATATTTTGCCTCCGATGTCGCCATGAGAGCGGCAATTGAGTGCGTTCAGATCTTTGGTGGTTACGGTTACGTCAAGGAATATCCGGCAGAACGTCATATGCGCGATGCCAAGATATGTCAGATCTACGAAGGAACTAATGAGATCCAGCGTGTTGTCGTGGCCCGCAAACTCCTCGGCCAGAGATGACGGTTTTGTAAGAGGTTATATCCTTCATATAAGCAATTTGAGGAGGCGGGACAGGTAATACTTTCCCGCCTTTTCATAAAATACAACCCCAAAAACTACGGCCATTACATCTATAAGTTTAATATTTATTATTTTAAAAACATTTCATTATTAAGAAAAACCGTAAACTTTCTGCACTTGAAATATTGTGCAAATTCTGATTAGTCTAAGTATTAGAGGCTTTCCAAGATGACTTTGAAAAATATTGCCGATGAAAAAAGCGACAAATGGGTTTCGTCTGCGCTGAAAGTAAATCTCGAAAGAACGGCTGTAGACGTTGCCATACCTGAGCAATATGCCCCCCTGCTTAAGGTTGTGGGAAGTCATTATGGCCTGCAGAAAAAAACGCAGGATCTGCTGATCGAACTAAATCATCCGTTCGTCAACTGGGAATTTGTCCTAAAAGAGTTGAAATCAATTTCCATCGGTGATTTCTACATCTACAATAATCATCAGGATGGGCTCACAGTTCTTAGAGTAATTCTTAAGATTTACCTTGATGTTATCCAATTACCGCAAAGTGATGATATCAAAGACAGCGCCATCCACTATCTGTTCGATTACATCGACACTATCCTTGCTTCAAGCAATGAATTACTTCCCCGTAATTTAGTTTTAATTCCCGAGATCATCGGCTTATTGCTGGCCGAATCTGATGGGGAGGAGGCTATCTTTAAAAAGACATCAACCTATCTTAAAAGAACTACACGTTACATTATGGAGAATAATATCAATGTTGATATTACTGCGTTTGACCAGTTGCTCTACAGGATGTTCAAAATTACATATCAGCACTGGCTTTCACAACCCGATCCTTCAGATTGGCTTGTCGCGGATGAAGGCGAATCAGCAGATGCAAACAATTCCTACAAACGCTACATTGAGCCTTTGAGTCATGAACATTTGCGGCTCCGTCTCACAGAACTGGAAACCCTTCGTCAGAAACCAAAAAGCACTAGTATTGGCTGGACAGAGAAGTATCTGGAGATGCCGGACTATTTCCAGATAGTTAATGGATATTCGCAGGTTGCATGCCAATTGGAGAAATCCTCAGCCCTCCAAGGACGTCAGCATCTGGCAAAGCTGGACTTTTTGTTTAGTATTATGAGTGTTCCGGGTCTTAACGATATTCACAGCACTACTCTGAGAGAAATAAATTATTCCCTGAAAATGGTTTTTCAGGAAGGGCAAAAAGATAATCTGGATGATTTTGTACAGAGAATTTTCGGGTTGCTGAAAAAGAGCAAATCCCGGCGTGAGTTCAGCAGTGCCATTATTGATTGCATCACCACGATGGCCAAGGAAGTCTTCGATCAAAACAGTCATCAGCTTGTAGATACATTTATCGATGAACTGATTGCTTATGGTTTTCAATATCCGGAAATTAAGGGGGCTACCGCGGAATGGCAGGTTCAGGTGAATCCCGCCCATATTGCCAACATAAGATCCTGGCTGGAAATTATTTCTTTGAAACCCAGATGGACAAAGAGGTTGCTTTCGGCCTTAATTGTCAACTTGAGAATTGGCGGTATTTTTGTCCGCGATACCGATCTTATCCAGAAAGATATTTCGGCCCTGCTTAACGCCGAGATAGCGCCGGCATACAATCTTGTAAAACAACTCCTGCGGGTCTTTCCGGTATATTTTACCGAGATTGGTGCCGAAGGCGAATTAAGAGATGTCTCCACTAATGTGGATGAACTATCGAAACGTAATGACAAGCTTGTTTACTTTCTGCGGAAACAGTCCCACGTGGAAAGCAACAGTATGCTGGTGGATTTTGTGGAGGATATTTTTCAATACTGGTTTTCCGGCGAAAAGGAATTTGTGCGCAAACATCTTCCTGCCGAGGTTTACGAACAGGTGATGGATTCCGGTGAATATTTTGACGATATGCACAGAGCATTTAAATATTTATTTGCTAAGGTTCAAAGTGATCCCCGTAAGTTTCTGGAATGGGACCAAGCCCGCGTGCAAAAAGAGTTCCACCATATTAAAGGAGTGAGTTTACGTGATCAGGAGCGCACCGGACTTATGATCCGCCTCTACCAGTTGTTGTATAAAAAATATTATCCCCAGTACCTGGATTTATTAAAAGATCTGGAAGCGGTAAACGCTTTCCCAAAATCAGAAATATTATCGCTTAAAATTGCGTTGGGCAAAAAGAATCATTATAAGAGCCTCACGGTCATTTTAAAATTTTTATCAATATTAAAAGCCAGGATTCTTTCTCCCGAGAAGACTAAGTTCTATGAAAACATCTATTACAAAAGACACATTGCGGCGGGTATTCCGTCGATGTATGGAACATACCATGAGGAGAAATTTGAGGCCGTCGGTCTATCTTTGAGGTTGGAGAGCTTGGCTACCATGCTCTTTGAAGAATTGATTCAATCGTTGAATTTGAAATTTATTACCAAGCGCACAATCACTAAGATCCATACATATTTGTGGCTCTATATCAATGCCATGGAGCTGGAAGGGATTGCGACAGAGGGTTTGGTAGCTAAAGTCAAATATGTGACCAGCGCTTTGACTGTCAGGCAGTTCACCCTCGAGCAATACATAGATATTTTCCGCTTCATTTCCAAAGGTATTCAGGATATTCTCCGCGATTATTACATCGACGCGCACAGTACTAATCTACCTGTTATTATTCGGCAGGTATTCCCGCATAATGCCGCTGATGATGCCAAATCAAACCAGCAAAAGGAAGAAAAAGTTGTTTATCAGCACTCGGAGAATTTTATCCGAGCGTTAATGTCAGAGGCTTTCAGTATACAGGTGTTGGATAACTTTGTCCATGCAGTCATTAAAACCCTCATCGCGGAACAGGACAGATTTAAGGACAACAAGCGGATCCTTAAACTTGTTATGTCCTATAACCCGGAACTGTCTCTTACTTCCATTTATAAGAAGGATAAAAAGTTAGATAATCAAATTCTTCTGGGTAACAAGGGATATTTTCTCAAAGAGCTGGTTTCCCTTGGTTTCCGTGTTCCTCCGGGGTTTATTTTCACCACAGAAGTATTTCGGGGTTTTGATGCGGTTTATGGCGATAAATACATCTTCAATGATCTGGCCGTCAGAGTAAACAAAGAGATAGCCACGCTGGAGAAGATGACCGGACGTAAATTTGGTGATAGCAAAAATCCGCTGCTTTTATCGGTTCGGAGCGGCGCCGCAGTCTCACTTCCCGGAATGATGCAGTCATTTTTGAATGTCGGTATCAACACGTCAATTGCTCAGGGGCTTTGCGAAAAAGAAGAATTCCAGTGGGCGGCATGGGATTGCTACCGACGGTTTCTGCAAACCTGGGGTATGTTCCATGGCCTTAATCGTAATTTCTTCGATGTCATTATGGAGAGCTTCAAACATAAATACAGTGTAGCTAAAAAGATCCGCTTTCTTCCTGATCAGATGAAACAACTCGCCTTTGCCTATCGGCAGGGCATGGTGGACAATAATGTTACGCTCACAGACGTGCCTATCGAGCAGCTAAAGCACGCTGTGCAACAGGTATTTGCATCGTGGAATTCTGAGCAGGCGAAGATTTATCGCCGCCAGATGCATCTTTCAGATGAATGGGGTACTGCTGTTGTCGTCCAGGCGATGGTTTTTGGAAACTTAAATGAGCACTCGGGTTCCGGCGTTATTTTTACCCGCGATCCTAAAGGTTCATCATCTGATGTAACCCTTTATGGAGATTTCATTTTTGGGGTTCAGGGACACGATATAGTATCAGGCCTTGTGGAGACATATCCCATTTCAGAAAAGCAAAGAATTTCCGAACATCGCGATGAGGAAATATCACTTGAGGCAAAATTCCCGGAAATCTATGCGGAACTGGTCCGGCTTGCGGAAATCCTTATTTATGAAAAAGGCTTTAATCATCAGGAGATTGAATTTACTTTTGAAGGGCCGGACAAAGATAAACTATATATACTGCAAACTCGAGAAATGGTTCAAATAAAATCAAAAAGACTGAAGCACTTTAAGAATTCCGATGTCTTGCAATCATCAGTACTGGGAATGGGAATAGGGGTGAGCGGGGGCGCTCTTTGCGGCAGGGCAGTTTATTCAGAAGGGGATATTACATACTTCCGTGGCGCTGAACCGAAAACTTCCCTTATCCTGTTGCGTCCTGATACGGTTCCCGATGACGTTGGAGTGCTTTTGCAAGTTGAAGGATTGCTTACGGCAAAAGGAGGAGGAACTTCACATGCCGCAGTAACGATTCCGCAGTTAGGCAAGGTCGGCGTTGTTGGCTTCAGCAAACTAAAAGTATTTGAGTCGCAAGGCTACGCGAAAATTGACGAGCATACAATAAAGGCGGGGGATTTCATCTGTATAGATGGATGGACCGGTATGGTCTATTCCGGCAAGCACGAAAGCGAATCTGAAAAGACTCAGCAGATAACGATTTAATGCTATACAGGAATTACTGGATTATTCGGATGTGATCGAACGCTTTTAACAGCCATACCGCAAACACCGCTTCGGTAAAATGACCAGTAAAGGAATAAGCCTATTCTGATTATAACGTAATCTCAAGACCCTCGTGCGCTATACATACCGGAAACGATTCTATTGCGCTCATCTTTTTTTGAATACCATCCAGATCATCGTCATTGCGGAGCGGTTCGTGATGGGTGAGATATAGCGCCCTGGCGCCGACGTTCTTTGCCATATCAATGCATGAATTGTAAGTGCCGTGACCCCACCCTTTTTTTGCCGGATATTCCTGGTCTGTATATGCGGAGTCGGCGATCAGGACATCTATACCTCTGATAAAATCGTTGAGCATCACGTTTTTTCTGGAGATGAGATTATCGTATTCAGCATAGTAATCGTCGCCTGGTTGGTAAATATTATACAACGGCTCGTTATCTCCGGTAAAAAAGATACTCTTGCCATTACAATCGATCCGGTAGCCGAAATTGAGTACTGTATGATTCATGACGATGTTTGTGATCTTCGCTGATCCTATTTCTAGTGATTGTCTTTCGTAGAGAGAACTATATTGGATGTCCGCTTTTAGTTCTGCTTCACGAACGGGAAAATAGCAATACTCCATCTGGCGGGTCAGAACATCGCCGATGTCTCTCTGCAGGACTGGATCAAAGGCGCCATAAATACGTATATGGTTTCCGGGGATAAAAATGGGAATAAAAAAAGGAAGACCCTGTATATGGTCCCAGTGGGTATGGGTGATGAATATGGAGCAGGATAATGGTAGTTTCTTGAGCAAACTTTGTGCAAGTGGGACTATGCCGGTGCCGGCGTCGAGAATGATAGTCTGACCTTCTTCGGTTTCGACCTCAATGCACGTGGTATTGCCGCCGTATCGCATGGTTTTCAGTCCCGGCGAAGGTATCGAACCACGGACACCCCAGAATCGTATCTTCAAATCATAACCCCCAAATTATTTATTTCTGAATGAATATCAATGCCTTTTCTGTTTCTGCGTTGATGTCGCCCAGAGAATTGATGACAG
>JANXZU010000019.1 GCA_025355345.1 Syntrophaceae bacterium | reverse complement strand
AATCGCTTATTTCGAATATGATTTTGAAACTGTCTGCCGCATGAATTGTATCGATAGCGCTGTCTTTGGTTGTTATAGAACCCTTTCTTTTTTGTCTTATTTGAGCTGCAATATGGACATTTTTTTACTCATCTTTCAGCCTTCTGAATTTTTATCGATATATACCACTATTATAATTAGATTATTACCCTATTTTAGACCCCGTTTTTAGGTATTAAGCCTTATTTTCGATAACTTAATTATCATAATAGCACTAGCCATTTTTTGAAAGAAAAAATATTATGGCTTTATTGATAGTTGATTGAAGTTTTGTATTGTTGAGATTAGTTTTTAGTGCGTTATGGGATGAACTTTTTAATTATGCCCGTAAAAATATGAAATTGAAGGTGTTATTCCTATTTGTTAGAAAAGCAGATCATTTTCTGTGTAACAATATCCGAAAGCAGTCGTAAATCTTTGTTCCTGACATCAAAAACTTTCACAACTTCTTTGTATTTATGATCATCAGGCATAAGATCGGCAAAAATATTGGGCTGTTTTATCAGCCAGGGCAAATTAAAGATAACATCTTTTTTCTCCGGATATATGGCCACGTAAAAGATATCCATTTCCACCATATCCTGAAAAAAATGCGTGCCGAAAGAAAGATCGGGCACTAAACTGCCATCGTTATAAGCAATTTCACCGATTGCGGCTATATTGTTAATTTCTGAAAAAGTCACCGGCACTCCCATCGCCGGAGTTGTTGTCCCCCAGCGGCCCGGACCCAAAAGAATTGTCGGCATTTTCTCCCGCTTACCTATCATCTTATTTAGTTTGCCCACCAATCTGGCCACCTCATATTTATCCGAAAGAATCAATTTTGCGTAACCCTGTGGATCGATGTAAATAATGCGGGAAATCGACTGATAGACACTGCCGCCCATAAAATTGGCTTCCTGCCGCAGCAGGATTTTTGTTTTGCTGATTTTTTCCGGCAGATCCATCCGGCTGTAATGACCTTTTGTCTGGAATGGACGGCACTGGAGGAGATTGATTTTTGGTTTACCTTCCGCGTTGAAGTTAACGGTGAATTCAACATCTACAGGATAGCGATAAACCTGTTCCAACTTTTTTAGCATTCTGGACATTAACGAGGCATAAGGAGTGCTGGAGAGCAGTTCATCAAAAGTTAGAATCCAGACATCCTGCATTTTCTTGCCCGTTGATCGCAGATATTCGGCTGCCTTCAGATCACGCACGGCAATGAGATCCATGTGCGCCTCAAAATTTTCATTGAGAACTTCCATCAGCGGCAGAGATTGAAAATCATTATCTTTTAAGTTTAAAAGATCGACTTCACGCTGAGTGAAGCGTTTCATGTCTTCCTGCTTAGCGTAAGGTTTAACCAGGGGCGCGTCGAGAGCAACAATTCTGGGGTAATCATTTTCCACGCGATTTACCGCCCGCGTTCCCAGGCCAAAGACAATCCGCAGCATTCCGGCCTTGGGGTCCATTCCTTTTTGCCAGACAAAGGAATTATAAGACAGACCAACCCCGGCCATATCAGGGAAGAAATAAAATTGACGATGCGAACCGGAAACTCTTTGCACCAGAAGAGCCATTTGTTCATCCTGACCACCCAATCCTCGCTGCCGGCGATAAGTAAGGGCGTCTACATTCATTGTACTGGCAAATATCTTACGCACGGCTTCTTCAAAATTATTGTACCGCTGCCCCGGCGTACCCTGATTGGGGCAGAAATAGCTTTCATACTTTCCGGCAAAAGCGTTACCGAAAGCATCCTCCAGAAGACTGCTGGAGCGCACAATTATCGGGGATTGCCCAAAGTATTCCAGCATTAACTGGAACTGTTCCTTGACTTCATCCGGAAATACTCCATACAGCATCTTGCTGCGGAGTTCTTTGGCCACTTCAAAATAGCCTTCTTCCGTCTTTTGATTCATCAGTAATTTCCACCAGCCGTTTTGCACCATATAGGAATAGAAAACATCGGAACCGATAAAAAAAGAATCATGCAACTCCAACTGCTCGGCCCAATCAAAAGTTGTATCTTTAAGCAGAATATTGCGCGCTAAAAGCATCCCCACAGATTTACCGCCGATAAATCCCGTTCCAATCAGACGTTTTTTAATTTCCACAAGGTCTTCAAGAGTGAAATATTCTTTGATCAGGGAAAGCATTCTTTTTTCGCGCCCCATAAGCACGCTGGATAATTTTTCCACCATTTCCTGTTTTTCTTTGACTGCGGCGGGATCTTCAAGAATATCATTGGCGCGCCAGAAGATGCGATCCCAGTAGTCCAGATTACGCACGCCGCTGGTCGAATCTTTGTCGGTTAAATGTGAAAGCAGGCTGGCTGTATCAGCGCTGTTTAAAACTGGCACAAACTTATCACCTTCCATGATGTGGGGAAGAAACATCGTCGGAGTATAGCGTTTCCAGGCCTTTAGCGGATGGACACAAATCTTGCCGTTATTGTTATAAATATCCAGCAAAACCTGTGTAGTTTCGCGGATACGGGCAATGGTTTTATAAGAATGGCGCCCTCTCAGAATAGAAAAATAGGCTACAGTATTTAACTCAAACAGGTAGGGACAGGTAATGACAAAAAAGTTGCCGATCATCAGATCTGTGGCCCAGGCCAGAAGCAGATCAGACAAACAATCAAAAACATAAAATACATCAAGGCCTTCATCGCGCACAATATTATGAACCTCAGTGGAAAAAGATTCAAAACCATTGCCGGCATTCAGTTTATAAACTTTAATATTATCGTTATTGTCTAGAAGAGGAGGATGGTTGGCAAAACGCATATAGACCACTGTGCGCTTCTGGGCCAGAGATGTTTTCACATAGGACAAAACGAAGGCTTTATAATCCGCTATTTTATCAACCTGAAAGACGACGTTATCACCCATCTGGAGAAAATTGAGAATTTCATCCAGTCCGTTAATACCGGTACTTACATTGGATAATGCCGTCATTGGATTTCAACCCTGACTAATATTTTTGATTTGTTTGCGCACATTATACTGCAATATTTTGATAATGCCATATTAATGATAAATAAATTACTGGCTGGCAGGGCGCACCGGCGAATGCCAAAATACAGGGGGAATCTAGACACTTATTGCTTCAATACTGAACTTACTCTTCCAGGCCATCATCGTCTTTTTTGGCAACAGTGGCTTTTTTAGGTCTGATTTTTCGGTAAACAGCCTGTGGAGCTTTCTTATTGCCATCGACTGTGAGAAGCCTTTCTATAGTAATCCCGAAAAGTTTTTCATTTTCTTCCAAATAAGATTCTATCAGGTTCCAGTCCGCATCTGTAATTTCAGTATACTCTCCGCCATTGAGTTGTTCATCAACAAGCTTTTTATGCGGATCGCGGACATACATCGCGCCACCGGAAGCAAGAGAAAAAATGTTCGAACCGGGATAGGGTGAATCGTATTCGTAAATCGAGCCGTCTTCATCGTTGAAGCCAATGCCGTTGAGAATGACAAAACCGCCACCATTGAGCGGATCACCGGCCATAAAAGATTCAGCAAGGTAATCCAGCGCGGTGCCGTTAATCACCACTCGCGGACGACCTACAGCATTGATTAAAGGCCTGCCTGCGGCGTTACCCATTATATAAGCGGTGCCTCCTTTGGCTCCGTACATGAATGTCTGGCCGACATCGCCGAACACAACCAGTTTTCCGTCTTTAATAATCTGACAGAGTTGATCCTGGGCATTGCCATGAACATAAATTTCCATGCCATCAATACCTGAAGCTATATAATCACCTGACGCTCCGTAAATATCAATTCTCACATCCTTTGTTGATGGGCCAAAGCCGCAACCGGTAAACCGTTGACCACGATATTTGTATACAATAAAATGCTTCCAGCCGAGCTTGAAGGCCTTAACAATCATTACTGCATCACAAAGATCTCCTTCCGGCTCAAAATGTTCTGCGTCAATAATTAGAAATTTCTCATTATTTTTCGGCGCGCGCAATTGATCACGACTGGCAAAATCAATGAGGCAGAAACGTGAATTCGACATTTCCGCAATTCTTGGCGATGTGTCAAATATCCCATCTATAGCTATTTTAATGACATGTTGCAGGGAGCTTCTTTTTATCAAGCCTGTATTAAATCTGCGATCATTTAAAAGCGTAAAAGCGCGGATGGCTGTATGCTTACAGTCATCATTTTTTAAAGAATAATTCCTGATTGACTCAATGCAAAATCGTAGTTTATCGGGATCAAAGCTGCATATGCTGTCCTTAACATATGTGAAAAGTTTATCGGCAGCGGCAGAATAATCATTTTCGGCAAATAAAGCTTCAAGTTTTTCCTGTATGGGCTTGTAGTCTTCTGTAACTGTTATCTTTTTGGCTACATCACAGGTGGCTTTCCCTTTTGGAGTATTTATGACTTTACCGAACTTGTCGGTACAAATAAGTTTCATGCCATCAGCAGTATCTTTCAGGCTGAAGATGAATGAGCCACCGTCTGTATAGCTGCCACCGCGGGCATTCCAATATTTGTCGGCAATAGGCCCAAAACGGGCATCTTCCCTAGCCAACGATATCAACGTCGCATCAATGGCCTGTTTTTCGGAACAAATCAGACCTATCTGAACTTCACCCTCCTGCAAAGCAAATACCTGAGGACGCAACATTGCAGTATCTGTAATGCCGATAAGTTGGAATTGATCATTTTTAACATCATTTCTGGCTATGATAAAAAACCAAGGCCCGTCCGGCGACGCGCCTACATGGTGAGTTTGAATTGCTTTATACAGTTCCTGCTTTTCTGCAGGCAACCTGTCAAAATCCAGTTCAGATGTCGGCGCCATAGCCTCAATAAGGTATTCCAGCGGATATTTATATACCCTGCTCCACAAATCCAGAAGCAGCGCGGCTTCTTCTGTATCGGTCAAAAACAGAGGATAGTAGTTACGCTGTTTGAGATATTCGCTGACAGCCTGATAATTAGCAAAATCTCCGTTATGTACCAGCGCTTCATTGAGCGCGCTAAACGGATGGCAACCACCCGGATGCCAGACACGTCCTCGGGTTGGATAACGCTGGTGAGCAAGCCACGCATGTGCTTTAAAGTCATCAAGCTTATAGTATTTAACAACATTTTCCGCATATCCCACTATTTTCAGGATCATCATATTCCTGCCGTGCGACATAACAAAAGCTTTTTTCTCGCCAAGAGCCGCGTAATAGTGTGTATTAATCTTAAAACTGTTCTGATAAACAAACTCATCTTCAGCATCACGCCTGTCCATGGATGAAAATTTGTTATCCGCAATGAACTTATCGAGAACATCATCCTTAACACGAACAAAATAACGCATAACATCAGGAGGCCTGACATCCAATCCGATACTGCGATGATCATCAATTGTGGCCAGCTTTTCCGATTTGTCGATATTAAAAAATGGTTTGATGTATTTATCTTCAATTTCCGTACAAGCACTTATATCCAAAAGAGCAATGTGCATCATATAATCATCCTGAAGCACCTGTCTGGATACGCCCATGGCTTCGGGAACAAAACCGACTGCTCCAATGCCTCCGCCTTTTCCATTACCTCTGTTGTGCATCTGAGCGGAAGGCTCGAAGATGTTCTTCCCCGTTACCGGGATGGAACTGATAAAACCTGTTACGCCGCAACCGCCTTCTTCTTCAGTATTCAGGCTTAATTGCGGTACCTGGCTGCAAATTTCAGCACGCGATCGTGTTATTTTTTCAACATTGTCCATTATTAGCAAACTCCGAATTATTTACCCCGTTAGAGATATATCCAAACTCCAAGGGGAGGTAATTAGTTTATTGTCAACCTCTTGCACCCGTCACTCTAACGGGGGGAACTGTAATCTATATGTTCTAACAAATCTGTCCGACCAACAAGCTCTTTAACGCTTCTCATTTCGAACTTCTGTAATATTTCCACAAGCTGTACATTCCAGGCATGGTACATATTAACCAGACGCTGTGTTGCCCATTCCTCGTTAAACAGATCGGCCAGTACCGAATCCGTGGAGGCAATGCCCCGGGCGCAGCCCCGGCCTGATTCGCAGTTGCCGCAGCGGACACATTCCAGAGAAACCATTTCAGCTGTTCCGATAACCGCGCCGTCCGCGCCAAGACAAATGGCTTTGACCAAATCATGAGCAGTCCTGATGCCGCCTGAGGCAATAAGTGTTACTGCATCCCTGGCTCCCTCATCCTTTAAAAAATTATGAACTTTCGTTATGGCGTATTCGATGGGCATGGCGATGTTCTTTTTGGCAATGTCCGGCGCGGCACCAGTGCCGCCATATCCGCCGTCGATGTGAATGATATGAGCCCCGGCATAGTATGAACCGACCGCAACCATGTCCACGTCATTGGGCGTCGAAACCTTAACGGAAACCAGGGCGTTAGGATTGATTTGTTTGATCCAGTCAATGTGCTTCTTGTGATCTTCGATGGAATACACCGAATGAAAGGGAAATGGAGAGAACAAAGAGGTTCCTTTGACCGCTTCACGCATCCGGGCAACGCTTTCCGTATTTTTTTCACCGAGAAGATGCCCGCCTAACCCTGGTTTTGCAC
>JANXZU010000110.1 GCA_025355345.1 Syntrophaceae bacterium | reverse complement strand
TGGGGTCTTTTTACCGGCATCTTTTCGACAATTATTTTTCAGAGTTCTTCCGCTTCTACAGCTCTTACCATCGGTATGGTTAGTGCCGGCTTGATTAGTTTTTACAGTTCACTGGCCATTATTCTGGGTGCGGATATCGGTACTACCTTGACCGTGCAATTTGTGATTTGGCGCTTTACAGAAATCTCCCCGCTATTTATTTCCGTAGGCGGTATTTTGTGGTTGATTTGTCACGATAAATGGAAAATTGCCGGCGAAATGATATTTTTATTCGGCTTGATTTTCTTCGGTCTGGATCTGGTGAGTCAGGCAGCAGCGCCTTTAAAAAATTCTCCTGCTTTTTTAAACTTCTTTGCCCAGACAAAGAGTCCGGCATTCGGGATTGTTCTGGGGGTGGTTGTAACCGGCATTGTTCATGCTTCGGCTATACCAATCAGCATTTTAGCGCTTTTAGCTCAGCAGGATTTAATTTCGCTGGAAAATGCTCTACCAGTAATTCTGGGAGCAAATATAGGCACAACGGTTACCGCTCTTTTGGCCGGAGCAATAGCAACAGTCAGTGGGAAAAGAACCGCTGCATCGCATCTGATTTTTAAATGTGCCGGTGTGGTGCTGTGTCTTATTTTTATGCCTTACTACACGGCAATATTGAAAATCATTTCTGCAAGCGTCGCGCAGCAAATAGCCTGGGCACATTTTATACTTAACCTTGTCATTGTAATTGCCTTTATTTTTTTTCTGCGGCCTTTTGCCCGCTTAATGAAAAAAATATTACCAGGAGAAGATGAAACTCTGCCTATATGGCCGGAATTTATCGATCCAAAGTATCTATCCGATGTGGAGACGTCTTTGGATAATGTGCACAAGGAAATGCGAAGAGAAATTAATCTTGTCCGTAAAATGTATTTATTGTCTGTCAATATAATAACCTCATACAAGGATGGTAGAAAAAGAGACATTTCCTACATTGAAATGGTTGTTAATAATTTGCGCAGGCAGATAATAAAGTTCCTGTGGAAAATATCAGCACAACATCTGTCAGCGCGTCTTTCAAAAAAACTATTTTGTTTTACCGCAATTACTGCAGATATTGAAAGCATCGGTAATCACGTGATTGCAATAACTGAACTGGCCACTCAGAAAGAAGATAAAAAGATCAAATTTAGCGAGATAGGCGAGAAGGAATTGCAGGAGATTATTTCGTTGGTAGGATATAATATTGATGATTCCATATCTCTTATTGACGTGTATAGTGCTGAGAAAAACAATGATATTATTTTACGGGAAGAAGAGGTTGATATTAAAGTGAAAATAGCCAGAGATAAACATCTTAAAAGATTCCATAACCGCTTATGCCGCGCGGAGGCCGGGCCTGTTTTTGTTGAGATGCTCATTCATCTGGAACGAATTTCCGATCATTGTGTAAATATTGCCGAATATATTTCAGATATTAAGGAAAATAATCTGGTATAGTAGCTCATAAACTAGGTTTTTACTTAAGCGTCAACACAGGGGGATTACGATGGATAAAAGGATGAATGCTTTAGCTTTTGCGCTGGAAAATGAAGAAAAAGAGAGAGAGTTTTACCTGGCCAATGCCCGCAGGACAAAGAATATGGCCGGAAAAAATATGTTCAAGCAGATAGCCGATGAGGAAAAGGAGCATTACGAAGTCCTGAAAGCATTGCATGAAAAATGGGAAAAACAAAAGAAATGGCCGGAGACTGTTCCGCTGGAAGTAAAGAAATCTTTAGCCGGCAGCATCTTGCAGGCAATGTCCGGAAAAAAGTCCGCCCGCATTACCGGCAGTGAAGACGATTTGAAGGCAGTGCGCACTGCGATTGATTTTGAAGCCAGAGGAGTGGCTCTTTATACAAAATTGGAGAAAGAAAGCACAGATCCTCGGGAAAAGGCCTTTTTTAATTTAATAGCCAGTGTCGAGCGTGATCATCTTCTTTCTTTACGAGATACGCAGGAATTTTTAACTGATCCTGCAACATGGTATCAAAATATGGAAAAACCCATGTTAGACGGTGCTTAATGCTATAGGTCGATGACGATTCAGGGGTTGTCGATTGTGAGTTTCTCTAATTTGGAGATGATGTCCGTCCAGACATTATAATAATTTTCCAACGAAGTTGTTATGTCTTTCAGTTCTATCTGGATTTCCTTAATTTTAGCCGAATCTTTGTGTGTTTGCGGATCGCATAGGGCTGTTTCATGTCCGGATTTTCTTGCTTCCAGTAATTCTATTTTTTCTTCAACGGTCGCGAGCTCTTTTTTCCAGGTATTTTTTATTTTAGAAAGTTTATTTCTCTCCTCAGCTTCCAGCCTTTTTTTATCTTTGGGCTTGAAGGCCTGCTCTTCAGATGATAGTTGTGAAGTATTGTCATCTTTTTTCTGGATGATTGCCTGGCTGCGTTTTTCGATAAAATATGTATAATTGCCGGAGTAGTTGTTGATGAATCCGTCTTTTAGCTCAAAAACTTTATTGACCAGATTATCCAGAAAATAGCGGTCATGCGAAACAATGGCGACAGTGCCGGAATAGTTGATCAGCGCGTTTTGGAAAATATCTTTAGTTTTCAGATCAAGATGGTTGGTTGGTTCGTCAAGGATGAGAAAGTTTGTGTCAAGAAGCATAATTTTCAAAAGAGCGAGGCGCGATTTTTCACCACCGGATAGGACAGAAATCTGTTTATAAATATCGTCTCCCGAAAACAAAAAAGTACCCAGAAGGTTGCGTTTGTCCTGATCGGAGGCGTGGGTCGGGACGGAATCTATTTCTTCCCTGATTGTCTTTTCGTAATTTAAGTTTTGCGAGCTTTCCTGAGAAAAGAAAGCCATGCTTACACCATCGCCATATTTAACTGATCCGCAAGAAGGTTGCTCCGAAAGACTCAGCAACCTCGATAAAGTTGATTTGCCGGAACCGTTGACACCGACAAAAGCCACCTTATTCCCGCGGAACAAAGTAAAATTTAGATTGCCAAACACATTTGTGCTGCCATAGTTATGCCCGAGATCAATTGCTTTGACTACTTCTTTAGCACTTTTTTTACCATCAGGAAATTTCATGGTTACGCTTTTAGATTTTGCATCGAGTGTCACCGCGGCAAATTTCTCCAGCATTTTAACCCGGCTTTGCACCTGTGCAGCCTTACTTGCTTTGTAACGGAAGCGTTCCACAAATTCTTCAATTTTCTTAATTTGTGCTTTCTGCAGTTCCAGCTCTTTTTTCAAAGCAGCGTGCCGTCTTTCTTTTTCTTTTAAAAAATGAGAATAGTTGCCCTTGTAGATATGAATTTTAAGGGAGGAAAGCTCAGCAATTTGCAAAGCGATTTTATCGAGAAAGAAACGATCGTGAGAAATAACGATAATTGTACCCGGATAGTCTTTGAGATAAGATTCCAGCCATTCCATACTTTCAGTATCCAGATGATTTGTTGGTTCATCCAAAAGCATGATGTCCGGTTTTGCCAGTAGAATTGATGTAAGCAGGATGCGCATTTTCCACCCGCCGGAAAATAATGCACAACTTTGAGTATTGTCACTTTCTTTAAAACCGAATCCTTTGAGCACCTGTTTGGCGCGGGCTTCAAAGGCGTAACCATCAAGTACGGCAAAGTGTGCCGTTGTATCGGAGTAGCTTTGAGAGAGTTTCTTGTATTCTGCTGTATTTTGTTTGGCTTGAGAGATTTTATGTTCCAGATCTTTAATGGATTCTTCCAGCGCGGCAATGCCACTTTTTTTCTTGAGGAACTCGATCAGGGGAATAGATTCAAGTTCAACTAGGTCTTGCGGCAGATAACCGATAGTCTTTTGCTTCCTGTTAGGAATATCTATCGCACCGGAGTCGAGATGAACTTGCTCAAGTATTGCCCGAAGCAGAGTCGTTTTACCTGTGCCGTTATCGCCAACAAGGCCGATGCAACTTTTGGGATGAATTGTCCAGTTGATATTATCAAAAATCTTTTTATCTAAAAAAGACAGGCTGACGTTGCGGAAATAGATCACTAAATGCTCCTCCATGATACCCTTCCGCTTTCTTTGGCTAACTCTGTTGGCAGCGTCGTCGGCGTCCTCAACGTATTATCATATACGCTTCCTCCTTGCCGCCTCGTTATCCTTTGAAATCGAAAGGGTATAAAACTTGTGATTATATGACAAATTTATTGTAAAATCTCAAGATTAATAATTAGCACGGATTAATATTAGTTGGCCCTTGCGCATGAATGTGAAATTTTCCACCCCCATCGCTATTGGAGAAATAACCACGCCGTGATGCGAGGGCATCAGGCCACGAAGGTGTTGATGATATTAAAACGTTTGTGTCAGGTGGAGCAATCAAAACTGTGCAAATCGCCCTTGCTGAAGCATGCTTTTACCGTGATTTGCGTCCACCCTACCATCTTGTCTCAACGGATCTAGCTTTGGGATGGGTGGGCTATTTTATTATTTTTGGAAGGCGGCTACAACCACGCTGTTCTGAGCAAAAATGTTCTGGAGTTTATCGATGTGCTGAAAGAAGATTATTATTGCTCATTCTTCAGCTTCTCTTAAGCTGGTTTCTCCGTATCCACCAAGTTATCTCTAAGGCAATACTGTGCAGGGGGCATCGTGACTGGGCAAACCTTGTTCTGTCCAGAGCCGCTCATACATTTCATCTACCTGCGTTTGAGCCTGTGGTGTACAGTAAGTGCGCGGGCAAAGTCTGACTTGCGATTTTCCCTGAGCATCTAATTGTATTACCGACCAATGTACATGGGGGCCGAAGACCTGTGAGGATGAAGGAAGAGGGACGACAAGACGCCCGATTAAGTCACCCTGCTTGACTATCTGACCTATACTGACGGCTATTTCCGTTCTCTGCCTATCAACAATTATCGAATCCTGGCTATCCGGCTCAAAAGCGAGAAGAGCGGTGAGGTTCTGATTGTAACGTATATTAATTGAAAAAGCGACGTTGCCGCTGCCAGTAAGTACATGTTCGTTGATTTCGGTGACAATACCATCCCAGGGAGAAATAATATCGTGTAATGCATACTGGCCCGGTGTATTTGGCCAATCGTTAAAGCCGAAGTCTAATCCAGAATGATCGGGTTCGTGATGATAGGCCTGTCCCTTATGGACGTTCATTTGTTCGTATCCAGGGATGGGTAAAATGCTGATGTTGTCAGTCGATCCCTGCGGATAAACAAAGCGAGGAAACTGAAAGAAATAACCGATATCCGCCGATGAATAAAAGGCGCCGATCATTTCAGCCTGCTCCGGAACATTACCGGAATTGCCGTAATACCATGTTTGCGCGGGAACAATGTTGGACTGGGTTGATGCGTTAAACTGAATGCTTTCGTAGCGGCGCTCTCCGGTTGAATTGTTTTCCAAAAAGATACCGGCGGAATCGATCAGGTAGCCGGTAATATTCGGAACTTCTTTGTATTTGCCTTCCGTGATTTCATCGCGGACAAACCATTTAATGTCGAAGGAGAGGATGCGTCCGGTCGCATCGACATTAGCATGAATTCCGGGAGCTATATTACTTACCTGGTTGCCCGTTGTCACCGGCGCCGCTATTGATTCATCAAATTGAGCCCGTATAAAACCTGCGACCTTGTATTGCCAGTAGCCCGGAGGTATGGGATTGGTAATCAGCTCTCCACCTAAAGAATAAGAAATATTACCATAACGGTTGGTGGCGAAAAAATCTTCGTCACGAGCTTCAAGAAAATTGTCCGGCGTTGTCGAGAGTGTAGCATTTTCATTAGCGATCGGGTTGGAATCATTATAAGTTAAAGTCTGATTTATTGATGTCACAGTAGTACCTGCCGGGGGAAATAGTTCAAGAGACATTTTTGCCGCTCCGTTGGTGCCGCAAATATTATCCATGACAACTTCCTGGGAATTAGAGTCCAATTGAAAATTGTAACTGCGGTAACCATAGAAATAGGGAAAAGTAAAACCGGGATTCATATCCGCATAGTTGCCGAAGAATTTAAAATCTGGACGCAGTTTATAAAAAATTCCATTGCCGGCATCATAATTAATTATCAAATTTTTTACAGTGGCAAAATTATCGTCATTATGGGCGAGGGCTGCCATAGCCTTGGCGGAAAGCGAAAAATCTTTTATGACAAGCGGTTTTTGGGTAATGGCAAAATTCCCCTTGTGGGTGATTATTCCCAGGTCGATTTTATTTACTTTGATTGCTGTTGCCGGCAGCAATAGGAGAGTGGCGCGTGTATTGGTCAGAGGAAAGGCCACCTGATCGACAAAACGGTTTTTGCCTTGTTCAGAAGTATTGACTAGCACCAGAAGCCAGTCTTTGTCCTTATCCACTTCCAGAGAAAAGCTTCCAGTTGATGATATTAATGCCGCCGGATATTTGCCCAAGTCATTTATGGAAAACTGGCCATGTTTTACCGGAACGGCGACGACGCGGTCAACGGTTTTAATGTGTCTCTCTAATAGCTTACGATTAGGTTCCCAAATGGGGCTTGCTGCAGAAAGAAAACTGTGATCAAGGCTTCCATTAATTAATAGTTTGGTTGCCGGTATTCTCGGTATGTCCGATTTTTCCAATATCTGGGCATTTGAGTTGATTGACAGGAAAAAGAGCAAAAACATTATTGCGAATGATACAGTTTTTTTAATTCCTATTTTGAACATATCAAACCTCCTTAACAATTTAGATATTGGTAGAAAGTGAATATAGAATAAATCGCTCTTTTCAGTATTATATTTTATAAAGTGCTGCCGAAAAGTGAATGTATGCTAGCATAAAGTTACGAGAGATACAATTTACTTGCCGATGCAAAAGCTGGAAAAGATCTTATCCAGTATTTCATCGTTAATTTTTCTGCCGGTGATTTCATCCAGATTATCTAATGCTTCGCGTAGATCAAAAGCGATAAATTCCGGCGATATACCACTTAAGATATTATCTTTTGCCGCCTCAACATTCGTTAGTGCTTTTTCCAGTGCTATTTTGTGGCGCACATTGTTAATCATCGCGCCGCCGGTATCAATAGTATTTTCAACGCCGCAGGAATCAACGATAGTATTTTTCAACTCATTCAGGCCGGTGCCGAATTTAGCCGAGATGTTGATAATCCTTGCTTTTTCCGGAAGCAATTCGGCAATTGTTCCAGTTTCCCATGCTGGCAGCAGATCCGTTTTGTTAATAGCAATCAAAATATTATTGTCTTTATTTTTTTGAATAATCTCCCTGTCTTCATTAGTTAAAGGTTTGCTGCCGTCCAATAGTATAATTACAGCATCGGCACTGGCCAGATTTTCCCAGACCAGCGCAATGCCTTCTTTTTCGATTGCATCCTTAGGTTCTCGAATTCCGGCTGTATCGACAAGATTTACAGGAACGCCCTGAATATTGATTGAATCTGTAATCAAATCTCTGGTTGTTCCAGGAATATCGGTGACAATCGCTTTCTTCTTGCCCGTGAGTGCATTAAGTAAGCTGGATTTACCGACATTTGGTTTACCGGTAATAACAACGTTTACGCCTTCTGTGTATATCTTTGCTACGCTATATGATGCTAAAAGAGATTGCAGGCGCAACGCTGCCAGGTCAATTTGCGGAGGTAATTGAGGGACATCTGCAGCGGCAACATCATCGGTGAAATCGATGCTTGCTTCGATCAGCGCCAGCGCGTCAATCAAAAGAGTTCTGAGGGTGTCTATTTCTTTGGTAAGAGTTCCTTTAATCTGGGCGAGTCCGATGGCACAGGCATTGGCTGATTTGGCAGTAATCATGGAGGCAAGAGCTTCCGCTTGCGCTAAATCAATCCGGTTATTAAAAAAAGCTCGCTGTGAAAATTCTCCGGGTCTGGCAAGGCGGCATCCAAGCGTAACTAATTCTTCAAGAATATTTTTCATAATCAGCTGATTGCCGTGGCAGTTGATTTCCAGAACATCTTCGCCGGTGAAGGAATGAGGCCGCTTCATAAAAGATATTAAAACTTCATCGATGATGGTTTTGCCATCGGACGAGATAATATCGCCATGATATAAACGGTGGGTTTCGAAGTGGCAATTGGCGCTGGCTGGTTGAAAAATGCGGCGGGCAATTTCGAGAACTTTAGGGCCGCTGACTCGAATTATTCCCACTCCTGCCGTGCCGAAAGGGGTGGCAATTGCTGTGATAGTGTCGGAAAGAAGCACGGTTGACAGTTGGGTACTTCCCCTTTTAGAGTAGGATTGGCAAAACCATCCGGGAACTACTGCCGGCTTTTTGCTTTTGTGTTACTTTTGCTTTTTCTGGCGGGAAGAACGATGATCTTTCTGTATTCGCCCTCACCGCGACTTTTGGTTGTCAGAGATTCATCGTCCTGCAGCGCCAGATGAATAATGCGCCTGTCATGGGCATTCATATGGGCAAGAGATATCGGCTTCTGAGTACTTATTACTTTTTCTCTGGTTCTTTGTGCCAGTTCCAGTAGTGATTCCTCTCTTCTTTCCCGGTAAGTTTCGGAATCTACGGATATCATTTTACGGTCATTATCAGATTTATTGATAGCTTTGTTTAATATATATTGAAGCGCATCGAGGTTTTGTCCACGTCTGCCGATGAGTAAGCCGCTTTCCTCTCCATCAATATTGAGAATTATTTTTTCCGGCGTTTCGCTTACACTAACCTGACATTCAAAAGACATTCGAGTTAAAATGCCGGCCAATAATTCTTTGGCTTGAGGAGCGAGCGTAGATGAGGCCTCAATTTTTGAACCGGAGATGGGAACTGTCGTAGCTACAGGGGCAGGCGCAACTATAGGAGCCGGTGCAACTGCACGAGAAGCTTCCTGTATAATCAGCGGTTCTATTTTTATTCTGGTTGCATTTTTTGGTTGTGGATCATCGGTTAGATTAAAATCCATATCCAGAGACATTAATGAAGCTTTGATTTTTGCTTTTTTGGAAAGCATCCCTAAGAAACCTCCGGTGCTTTCGGAAATTATTTCAATATTTAATTTTTCGCGCGGCACACCGAAGTCCCGGCAGGCTTTTTCAATGGCATCGTCAATAGATTTATCTTCTATTTCTAATGTTATCGTACTCATTTCTCAACCCCATATTAATTATATCAATTAGCCAATTTCTTGTTTATATAATATTGCTGGCCTATACTTAAGACATTATTTAATAACCAGTAAATGACCAGTCCTGCAGGAAAATTTAAAAAGATAAAAGTAAAAACAATGGGCATCAGCAGCATTATCTTAGCCTGCATGGGATCGCCTACTGTTGGGGTCATTTTTTGCTGAATAAATTGAGTTGCACCCATGATAATCGGGGTAATGTAATAAGGGTCCTTTGCCGACAAATCCTGAATCCACCAGAAAAACGGTGATTGGCGCAGCTCAATGGCGTAAAGGAGTGTATTGTACAGGCCAATAAATACGGGAATCTGAATTAATATCGGCAGGCAGCCGCTCATTGGATTAACTTTATGACTGCGATACAGGGCCATGGTTTCCTGGCCGATTTTATTTTTGTCATTTTTAAATTTTTCTTTGAGCTCTTCTATCTTGGGCTGAAGTTTTTGCATTTCTTTCATTGATCTATAACTGATATTACCAAGTGGCCAGAAGATAAGTTTAATCAGGATTGTCAGGATAATAATGGCAACTCCATAATTATTAACATACTGATGCAAAAAATTGATGAAAAACAGCAAGGCAATGGAAAGCCATTTCAAGCCCGGGATAAATGAGTCAAACTCAATGGCTTCCTCCAGCGTAATGCCCTGTTTTTTGAGAAGAGTATAATCCTTCGGGCCGATAAACAGCGTATAACTGAACAAGCCGGACTGGTCCGGCGGTATTGTGCTTTTTGTGCGCTTAAGTTCGAGGGAGATCATGTTGCTGCTGTCTTTAGACATATTGATACTGGTGAGCGACGGGTCCTGCGGTATAATTACGGCCATAAAATATTTCTTCTCAAATCCACCCCAGGAAACATCAGGTCCAAGACTTTTTTCCGCAGCTATATCCGAGACTTTTTCCCGCTTGATGGATTTCGACACATAGGCGACCGGTCCTTCATGACTGTAACTATCTTCTTCTCTTTTGGGATCCACATACTGATACCAGTTAAGATGTGGTATCGGGTTTAGAGGTGCGTCTGTAAGGTTAGATACTTTTACGTCTAACACGATTGAGAAATTATCGGGATTGAAAGTAAAAATCTTTTCTACTTTAATCTTGCCATCAAAAATCCGGGAAAATACTAAACTCTTTTTTTCTTTAGATATTTTCAAATCCAAGTTGGTTACATTGGCATCGTAAATAGAATCGGCGGCAATCTGGGTGGCTGATTCAGGGAATGTAATCGCCAGTGGATAAGGCATGGCGCCATTAACCGTGACAAGCTCTATGAGATCGTTGTTTTTTGCTTTATCAGGTTGCTTTTGGCCGGTTACAAAATTCTTGATTTTAGGATAAATATCGTCGGTACATACTGTGCATTCTTTTTGATATCCCTTGAGCTGAAACGATTTCAGGGCAGCGCCTCGGGTAGAAAATATCGCCGTGTAATTTTCAGTTTCAACTTTGATATCTTTGGGCGGAGCCTCTTTTTTAGCTATGACCTGTTTAGTTGCAGACTTTTTCGCTGTTAATTTTTGTGTAGCCGCTGCCGAAATTGTAGTCGTATCTTTGCTTGTCTGGCTTAATTGCTGTGCGGGTGCAGCCTGCTTTGGTGGTGGTGCGGGGGCAAAAAATACAGTATATATCCCAAAAACAGCCACTGAAAGGACTACAGCTAGAATGGTCTTTTTGTCCATGGAAAAACCTCCAATTTCATTTTTTACTTGACAGGATCGTAACCGCCAGGATGCAGCGGGTGGCAGCGCATAATTCTTCTTATACCCATAAATGAACCTTTCAGTGGTCCATAGAGTTCAATCGATAAAATTGCATATTCAGAGCATGAAGGGTAAAAACGGCAACACGGGGCAAAAAAGAAAGGTGACACGCACATTTGGTATGAACGAATTATAAAAACAAAAAGTTTTACCAAAAATTTCCTGAGCATAAATTATACGTTGGCTTTCCGCGTCAAAAGTTCCGTCAATTCCCTGCACGCATCCTGATACTTAAGGGATGGCATATTCCTTTTAGCCATCACAACGACATCATACCCGGTGGGAAACAAAGGCTTGTTAAGGCGGAAAAATTCTCTGACCAGGCGTTTAATTCTATTGCGTTTTACAGCGTTACCCGTTTTCTTGGTTACTGTTATACCAAGTCTTCTGGATTCCATGTCGTTGCTAAACGTGATGGTTGTAAAGTGTTGCGAACTTTTCCACACCCCCTGTGAGTAAATGGCTCTATATCTGCTGTGATTAGTAATCCGTTCGCATTTCCGGTAAGATTGTTCTTCCATGCATACCGACCATCATCTGAGGCGCTAAAATCACGTTATTATACAGCTAAACGTTTTCTTCCCTTGGCTCTTCTGCGGCTCAAAACTTGTCTGCCGGATTTAGAAGCCATTCGGACAAGGAAGCCATGGGTCCTCTTTCTTTTGGTGTTTGTCTTGTTGGTCAAAGTCTTTTTCATAGTTAACCCTCTAAAAGTATTAAGTTAGATGATAAATCATAGTAGCATTTATTTGTCAAGGCTAAATTGGGTGATGAAGTAATAAACAAAAAGAGTTCAGAGGTTATTCTATTTTTCGCACTTACCTGTTTTTTGGTTTTCGATCTCTTATTTAGCTGCTTTCATTTGTAAATACTGATTCATCTGTGGCGGATCAAGTTCCAGCCAGTCAACTTTTTTAAGCAGTTCCCATTCAGCGTTGGTATAAAGCCGTTCCTTATTATAAACAAAAACTCCGACGAATTTTACTTTACGTACATTTTTCCAGTAATCAAGCAGTTCCGGGTGCTGAAAGAAAATGTCATCCTGAATCAAAATAAAATCGTGATTGAATTCTTTTTTCCCCCAGAATCCCATGAAGAATGTATATTCACTGAGCTTAGTTAAATCGAGTGATGAGTAATGATAATCAAGATATTTAAGGGCGAAATGATCATTAAAAACCAATCCTCCCACAAGGCATTCGGGACAGGCTTCTTTGACAGCGAAAGAATTACTTTTGAAAAAGGACGAAGCAAAAACGTGATCTTGAAATCCGTATTTTTGGATTAATTTGCCTACCCACTTCCCGAATTCTTTGGCATTCGTGCTCTCATCTTTCATGTCTAGCGAAACAGTTGGAGTTACACCCTGTTCTTTTCTTTTTTTAATCAGTTCAAATAAGTCAATAACTGTTAGAAATGGTTCGGGTGGCAATTTGGGGTTCGCCATATTTTTCGGTAGTTTAGAAAAATCAGTATATTTCTCGCTGAAAGCTCCATCCATGCCTGTTGCCCTTTTCATCAGGTAATCATGGGAAACGAGTCCGACTCTATTTCCATTTTGATCGATGAAATCGTTGATATCCAGCTCGATATTCGGAGATGAAGAATAGAGGGCTTTGACCAGGGCGGCTCGTGAATTCTCCTGAGCGAAGGCGGCGTCGCCCCGATGCCAACCGGCGGCGGGGAAATTAAAAGCGTAACAATCAACACTCAGGCTTAAGAATAAAAATAAACATAGAGCGATCCAGCCACACGGTTTGGTGATAAAACAAGGCGAATTTTTTCTAGCAGATGTTTTCATTATGCTTTTTTCCATGAAATTATTCTCCTTTGATCATGAGCTCATTATTTTTTATAACTGAATTAAAAAACTAATGCAACAATCTCAAGCAATTTGAGTCTTGTCGGAGTAAAATGATCAGAGGTTTTCCGGTGAAAAGGCGATAACATCATCTATTTTATCGGTATTAGCCAGGATCATGGTAAGGCGGTCGATGCCCAGGGCGATGCCGGCGCAAGTCGGCAGTTTCTCCATGGCTGCTAAAAATTTTTCCGGTAGTGGGTAGTGCGCCCACTTCTTCAATTCCCTTATTTCAGACGCTTCTTCAAAACGCTGTCTCTGTTCACTCACATCGATCAGTTCCGAAAAGCCATTAGCCAGTTCCAGGCCGCTGATATATAGTTCAAAGCGTTCCGCAACATTTGCGTTCCCGTCTTTCAATTTGGCCAGGGCTGCCAGCTTTGCCGGATAATCATAAATAAAAGTTGGACGGTCGCAGCCGAGATGCGGCTCAATATATTCGACCAATATTTCGTCAAATTTGTCTTGTGCCAGGGCTTCCTGGCAGCTGATTGGCGCGTACTTGGAAAATGCTTCCGTAACGGTTATTCTTTCCCATGGCAATGCTAAATTTATTTTATTATTTTGCCAGACAATGTTTTGGGTATGTCCCATGTCCTTAAATGACTGGATCAGCATGGCCTCGCATTGATCCATGAGTTGAAAATAGTCAAACTGCGCCACATACCATTCCAGCATAGTAAATTCCGGCAGGTGTTTGCTGCCTCGCTCCTGAGCGCGAAAGCATTTGCTGATTTGAAAAATGCATGGATAACCTGCGGCCAAAAGCCTTTTCATGCAAAGCTCCGGCGATGTCTGCAAAAACCAGTCGCCGGATGAAATGGATTCAATGTGCTCTTCCGGCGCCGGCGCGGGGATTCGCAGAGGCGTTTCCACTTCCAGAAAATCGTGTTGGATAAAGAAATGACGGATGTTTTGAATGAGTTTGGCGCGCAGATTCAAAGCTTGAGCCTTTTGCGCCAATAAAAAATTATCATTGAGATGTGATGAACTCAAAAGATGTCAGCCTTTGACACGGGTAAGATACTCCCCCGTGCGTGTGTCAATCCTGATTTTTTCTCCTTCGGTGACAAAAGTAGGCACGAAGATCGTATATCCGGTCTGAACTTTAACCGGTTTGGTGGCGCCGGATACAGTATCGCCTTTGGCCCATGGTTCCGCTTCAGTCACAATCAGGTCAACAAAGTTGGGCAAACTTATGCCAATCGGTTTGTCTTCAAAAAGCAGTATTTCCACTTCAATGTTATCAATCAGGAAGTTTACAGAATCGCCTACCTGAATCTCTGTCAAAAAAACCTGCTCATAAGATTCATTGTCCATGAAACAGTACTTGTCGCCCTCTTTGTACAAATACTGCATTTTCTTTTCTCTCAGATCGGCCGGTTCAAAGTTATCAACGGAACGGAAAGTGCGTTCAAACTGATTTCCGGTAATCATATTCTTCAGCTTGGAGCGATAAAGAGCCTGACCTTTGCCCGGTTTGACGAAATTGAATTCTGTAATTATATATGGCTCGTTATCTATTTTCAAACGTAACCCTTTTTTCAAATCGCTGGCTGCATACATAAAAAATTATTCTCCTCATCCTTTAAATATCAGGATTTTTGATATATTTATTTGTGTTCTTACTAATCTATTTATTCAAACTTGTCAAAAAAATATTGGTGTTCATGTAAATCATTTTTTAATTTTGACGACAGGGCGGTTAGGGGAATTTTACCCGTGCTTCCCGGCAAATCCACAACATATTGCGGCAGGCTCAAGCCTGAACATGCGTGCCAGAGATTTTCCATCAATTGCAGGCCTGATTGGATATCCGTACGGAAGTGCCCGCAGCCCTTGACCGGTTCGCAATGGAAAAGATAATACGGGCGGACGGATATTTTCTGTAACGCATAATGCAGATCGCGCAATACTTCCGGTGAATCGTTAACACCTTTGAGCAGGACAGACTGATTGGATACAGGTATTCCGGCTTCCTGTAGCATGTTGCAGGCACGGGATGATTCCGCCGTGATTTCATTGGGGTGGTTAAACTGGGTATTGAACCATAACGGCCGGTAGCGTTTGATTATTCGGCAGAGATCTTTTGTTACACGCATAGGCATGACGACAGGAATGCGGCTGCCTATTCGCAAAATTTCCACATGGGGAATTGCTTTAAATGAAGCCAGCAGCCACTCCAGGTTTTGATCAGTAAGAATTAGCGGATCGCCGCCGGAGATAATCACCTCGCGAATCTGAGGTGAAGAGGCAATATAACGGAGCATTTTGGTAATTCTTGTTTTAAAGCTTATATTGGGAGCTCTTGACCAAAAACGTTTACGGTTACAGTGCCGGCAGTAGGTAGCGCAAATTTCGGTAACGATGGCCAGACAACGATCAGGATAGCGGTGAACAAGCTTATCCACGGGCATATGCGCGTCTTCTTCCAGAGGATCTGCCAGCGCGGCCTGGGAAGAGGAGAGCTCGCGGATATCCGGAACGCATTGAGTGAGAATCGGATCATTTTCCCTGTCCCACTGGGCAAGGGATAAATAGTAAGGAGTTATCGCCAGAGGGTAAACTGATGCGACGGTTGCCGTTTTGGACTTCACCGTTGGCATTTTGCCGACAATTTGCTCTAATTTCGCTATGCTGGTAACACGGTTTTTAAATTGCCAGTGCCAGTCCTGCCAATCTTTAGCCGACGCATTTTTAAAATGGGCAAGCAATATTTTTTTATTAATGTTCATATAATCATTTCTACTGGTGATTTAATGAACTTTTCCTAACATAAATCTCCTGACTTGCAAAGGATATCAAAGTAGTGGATGAGAATTAAATTTTACAGGAAATATAATTGCAGCCATGATATATAAAACGAATGTAGGAAATATAAATTACGGGGAGTTAAATTGAAAACATTACAGCAGCGTAAAGAGAATGTTGCCATCTTGTCGGTTGCCTCCAATTCTACCTTGGTTGTATTTAAGACAATTGTTGGCATCTTAATAGGTTCCGTTTCGGTAATATCAGAAGCAATTCATTCTGGCATGGATTTACTGGCGGCAGTTATTGCCCTGTTTTCGGTAAAGAAATCAAGCATCCCAGCGGATGATGTTCATCCCTTTGGCCATGGAAAGCTTGAAAGCATCTCCGGCTTGGTTGAAGCAGCACTTATTTTTGTGGCAGCGTTCTGGATAATTTTTGAGGCCCTGAAAAAAATCAGCTCTGCCCAAGCAATGGAATCACCCGGCTGGGGGGTTGCCGTCATGCTTGCTTCTACGGTCATTAATTTAATTGTTTCCCAGAAACTTTTCAAGGTGGGAAAGGAAGCTGAATCCATCGCGCTGCAGGCTGACGCCTGGCATTTACGCACTGACGTATATACCTCGGCAGGCGTCATGGTGAGTCTTGCCATAATCTGGATTGTTCATTTCATTTTTCCTGAGCCTAATATCCACTGGCTTGATCCTGCGGCAGCCATTTGTGTGGCAGTATTTATTCTCAAGGCGGCGTATCATTTAACCGCTGAAGCTCTGCGGGATTTAATGGATGTAAAATTGCCGGAGGAAGAAGAGGCTATAATTCACGATGTTATTGTCAGCAATAAACAGGCTGTTCACGGTTTTCATCAATTGCGAACGCGCCGTGCCGGTCATTTCAGGTTTATTGAATTCCATATTGAAGTTGATCCGAAGATGACTGTGGAAGCATCTCATAATATAACCAGAATAATGAAGCAACGCATTCGGGAAGAATTATCTAATTGTGTCATTACAATTCACGTTGAACCTTGTGATGGAAGCTGCACAGATTTGTGTCTTGCCGGGTGTCTTCTGGCGAAAGACAAAAGACCGCGGTTAGCAAAGTCACATTAGTAAAATAACATTAATTTTGAAATCTTACTTTGTATAACCCCTTGTGTCCTTCAGTGGCAAACATCAGGGGTTGAGCGGTTTGTCAAAACTCTTGTCCAGAACACCGTTATTTTCCATCTGGACGTCCCATAAGGCCTGGTTGATGAAGGGGATGATCTGGGTCATGTTCCCTGCGTTCAGATGTTCCGGGCGGGCGAGCTTTTCGAGCATTGCCGGATCGAACTTGCCTGTCTTCCCGAATTCCACACCAAGCATATAGAAAAAGGCGTAGTATTTATCGGTGAGAAAGTCCGGTTGAACATCCAGCCCCTCGCAGCCGCCTTTTAGAATGGAACCTAAACTTAGGCAGCCCATCCTCTGAGTGAACTTTTCACAATACCTGGCCACATAACGGTTATGGGATGTTTCGGGAAATCCGCACTGGATCATAAAGCCAAGGGCGGGATTATCTTTTTTGCCCGCAAGAGGTGCCAGTGCCTCCAGGAATTCCTTGACGCTTCCGGGCATGGCATCGACGTAAAGAGGAAAGCCGATAATGACATTCTCTGCCATGGCGAATGTCTCTGTCAGGAGATTGATATCCTGTCTGTGTTTTGTCAGGTAGTCTATTTCGCTTGTGTTTCCCGGTGTCTCCATAAAGCCCCTGAGGAAATGTCCCATAAGCCTGGCGGTGTTGCTTTTTTTCCCCCGTGGGGAGCCGTTAATGAACGTCAATTGCATGGAGAACCTCCTGAACCGGTGTTTCGGTAAAATGGATAAAGCCTAGTGATGCCCTTACGTTGATGGCTTCTCTGCGGAAGATGTCTGACGCGATAGCGATATCATCCTCATCTGTGCAGGCCTCCTTCTCCAGAAGAAATGAAATTATCGGGTACTTATCGTACCGTTTCTTGTGATGCACTTCACCATCGATCTCCTCAAGATGGGGATGAACGAGGGGGAGATTTCTG
Source organism: Syntrophaceae bacterium (assembly GCA_025355345.1). Classification (GTDB taxonomy): domain Bacteria; phylum Desulfobacterota; class Syntrophia; order Syntrophales; family Smithellaceae; genus FEN-1160. The sequence continues at coordinate 1,709 of JANXZU010000110.1, read as the reverse complement.
TCCATAGTGTTTTTCATCAGTGAACTTAAAAAGCCCATGATCAGGGGCGAGGCGATGATGACGTGGTCCGCCGCAATATACTTTCTGGACACTTCAGCCGCATTATCGCGGATACTGCAAGTGCCGGGTGTCTTGACCCAGCAGTTGAAGCAACCGATACACGGCCTGATCTTCAGATTCCTGAGGACAATTACCTCCGTGTTGTGTCCGGCCGATCTCATCTTATCTGCAAGACTTTCAATGTAGCGGTCAATATTCCCTTTGCCGCCGGAAGGGTTTCCGTTCAGGATTAAGTAATTCATGATCGCTCCCAATGTTTATTTTTGATATTAACTTCCCTTGACTTTTTCCCTGCTCATCACATCAAAGGTATCGAGGACAGTTGGCGGCGGCGTGTAGAGCATGTCTTCCGCTTTTTTATCAAGTTTCAATGCCTCGGCAGGACATGTCGTGACACAAAGGCCGCAGCCGATGCATCGGTCGGCACGAAACTCTATTTTTTCATCTTTCATCTTAAATGCACCCACGGTGCAGCGCTTGGCGCAAATACCACACAGGGTGCAGATGGTTTCATCAAACAGGCATACGTAATTGCTTTTTACGGCCAAAGCCGGAGATGGAAAAAGCTTCAGAGAGATGAGCATGCCGCAGCAGCAGGAACAACAGCAGCACATCGCTTCCACATTCTGGGAATTAAGGATATGAATAACCAGTCCTTCCGCCTCACTTTGCTTCAGGATTGCCAGCGCCTCATCGGTGCTGATGTAGCGCGCCATGCCGTTTTCCACATAATAATCGGCAAATGTTTCAAACTGCAGGCACGTCTCTGCCGGATGTACGCAGGTTTTGCCGTACAGGCGCACGGCTTTGCGGCAAAAGCACTCCGCAACGGCAATGCGTGTTTTTCTTTTGATGATAGCAGCCGCATCATCGTATGGCGCGATAGGCCTATCAGCTACGATATCGGCATTAATGGGAATGGAGCGCAGATGTGGTGTTTTCTGCCCATGGAATGTGGCGCCCAAACCGGTAAGATAATACTGGGAGATATCCTTGAGCAGTGGCATATTCAAATTATTCAGTTGGAACTCATAGATGCCGACAATGAAAGGAAGCGGAAAATAGCGGAGCGTTTCATCCTCTTTGACTCTAAAGATAAGACCCCTGCGGGCCATATCTTCGAGTCTTACCGCCATGTTCGCAATGTCGGTTTCAAGCCGCAGGGCCACCTGTGAAACTGTTTCCGGCCTGGCCTCCATTTTCAGAAATATATCCGCATCTTCAACACTAAAAAGCTGTTGCAGTATTTTTATTTCAACACCATTTGGCGTTGCCGGATAACCGGTTGCCATCATCTCCAGCCTGTCGCGCAATCGTTCATGGACATTGTTCATGTTGCAAGTAACCTTTCTTCCCTTCAGTCTTCAGCCTTTCTTTTTTGGTGCCGCGATTGCTTTTTGCACTTTCCTTTGTTGCATAGGTCTGACGGATGATTGCTCAGATTCAGTACGCTCGCTTAGTGAAATTGCCTGTGCGGATGCTTCCCCGTCCACAATGGCGGTTAGGCTTGCTACATAACCTTTCAGTTGCTCGGCCTGGGCGTTTAATTCTTCCGATGCGCTTGCCGATTCCTCGGCGTTAGCTGCTGTCTGCTGGGTTACTCCATTCATCTCGGCTACAGCTGTGCTTACCTCGGAAATACCATGGGC
>JANXZU010000099.1 GCA_025355345.1 Syntrophaceae bacterium | reverse complement strand
TGGGTAAATGCCAGTATATTTTCAATCATCTCTCGCGATGACGCATCGACGAAACCCTGTCGTTGCGCACTGGAAAGAATCGCTTCTATTTTTTCTTCAATATATTTTTTATTGCGCCAAAATAGAAATTTCGAAAATATTTTCATAATTTTAAAATATACCTTGCTTATAAAGCCCTTAAATACTCCGGCCTGATTTGTTTCATATCTTTTGTATCAATTACCGAACTAATCAATTGCATGACATTTTCTTTTTGACGCGGCAAATTAGCCTTTATCGGTAAATAATTAGAGGCATGATTAGAAGTGAAAAAGCAATTAGTGAAATTTGAATTAGCAATAATCAGATACAATTCACGGATAAAACCAAATTTATCCGGCAATACAAAGCGGCCAGCCATATAATCATCATATAAAGGCGTCTCTGGTATAAGCATCAGAGTAAGGGCGCCTGCATAGTCCGGATCCATGTCCGTCAATAATTTTGCAGTATCCAAAGCATGCTCAATACTTTTTTCAATTCCACCCAATCCCAGTAAAACAGTTACTGAAAGTGTAATTCCGGCTTCTTTAACGCGGCGTGCCGCTTCCACCATTTGTTCATAGGTCGCGCCTTTCGAAATCTTTTGCAGCAATTCAACATTTCCCGTTTCCACGCCAAGATATATTATCTTTAGACCCAATTTTCTTAGCTTTTTCAATTCATCAACAGATTTTTTTAAAATGCTTTTGGCATTGGCATAAGTGCCGATTCTTTCTACAGTCGGCAAATTCAGGTTGATTAATTTAAGAAGTTCTTCCAATCTGGTCTGCGGTATAATCAAAGCATCGCCATCACATAAAAATACTTTTTCCACATATCCATAAGATTTTGCTTCAGTTAAATCTTTAGTTATCTGCTCAATAGGCTTAATTTTGAATTTTTTTTGCCGGTATGTTCCACAAAACGTGCACTTATTGTGCGAACACCCTACTGTGACCTGTAAAAGTAAGCTATATGCTTCACTTGGCGGTCTTATTATCAATCCTTCATAATCCATAATTATTTTTCTCTTAAAATGACTATTTTTTACTTGAAGTAATTATAATACCAAGTATCTATCAAACATTAAAGGTTTGATTTACCGGGCATAATACCAAGTAAGCTTTCAAACATTCATATTTTAATATTGAAAGCAACTTGGTATTATTATTAAGAACTTTATATCAACAATTCATAAAAAGCAAGTAATGGTCAAACCACAGGTATTATAACATCAGCCTCGCGGGATAATTCGACCTGCAAGCTTCAGTACACTTTATTTCTAAAGATTGGGTCTCATTACAACTTACCAATTCCGATGCGTTTTAATTTCGTAATTGGTGTTTCACAATAAAAAAGGAGTCCCCATACTGGCTGACTCCCTTAGATTTTCTGGCGGGGCCAAGGGGACTTGAACCCCTGCCCTCCGGCGTGACAGGCCGGCGTTATAACCAACTTAACTATGACCCCAAAAAATTTGTTTTATTTCTTTACTTTCTTAAATCATTATTTATGGTAGGCGGAACAGGGATCGAACCTGTGACATCCACGGTGTAAGCGTGGCGCTCTCCCAGCTGAGCTACCCGCCCATAATGCCAAAATAATCTTTGAGGTTTCTAGCAATAATGATATTTCTTGTCAAGCGAATATAATTTTTAAAAACCATCAATTGATCGATGAAGTATTTACCAATAAATTATGAGCCGCGCTTGCGGTGAATTTTTCTTCTTCTTCATCAAAGGCAATCTTAAGCACTTCATCAATATGATCAACTAAAACAATTTTCAAAGAATTTTGTACATTATGTGGTACTTCTGCCAAATCTTTTTCGTTATCTTTAGGTATAATAACCATTTTAATGTTACCGCGGTGAGCAGCCAGAATCTTTTCTTTAAGACCACCTATTGGCAAAACCCTTCCTCTTAAAGTAATTTCACCGGTCATGGCCATATCTGAACGTACTTTTTTCTTCATCAGCGCTGAAGCAATAGAAGTAGCCATAGCAATTCCTGCGGAAGGACCATCTTTAGGAATTGCTCCTTCAGGTACATGGACGTGAATATCAATTTTTTTATAAAAATTCTTGGCTAACCCGAATTGCTCTGCACGAGCTCTAATGTAGGTCAGGGCTGCCTGAACAGATTCCTGCATTACATCCCCTAATTTTCCGGTCATCACCATCTTGCCATTCCCTTCCATAATGGAGGCTTCAATAACAAGAAGTTCCCCGCCAACTTCTGTCCAGGCAAGTCCAATCGTGAGACCAATTTCACTCTTGCCTTCGTTTTCACCATGCCGGAATTTGGGCACACCCAAATATTTGACAATCGACTTGGAACTAATTACGAGCTTCTTCTTGCTGCCGTTATTGACGATTTCTTTAGCTACTTTGCGGCAAATGGAAGCGATTTCTCTCTCCAAATTTCTAACTCCGGCTTCCCGGGTGTATTGCTGGATAATCTTTAGTATTGCTCCACGCGAGAATTCAATGTGTTCGGGTAGCAAGCCGTTAGCTTCTATTTGTTTTGCTATCAGGAATTTTATCGTTATTTGTAGTTTTTCTAATTCCGTGTATCCGGCAATGCGAATTACTTCCATTCTATCCTGCAAGGGAGCAGGGATAGTCTGCAAAACATTGGCTGTAGTAATGAACATAATATCTGATAAATCATAATCAACATCAAGATAATTATCATTAAATGCTAAGTTCTGCTCCGGATCAAGAACTTCCAGCAGCGCGGAAGATGGATCTCCTCTGAAGTCGGAGCTGAGCTTATCGACTTCATCGAGACAAAAAACAGGATTATTCGACCCGGCTTTTTTTAATGATTGGATTATTTTCCCCGGCATAGCTCCAATGTAAGTCCGGCGGTGACCGCGAATCTCAGCCTCATCACGAACACCTCCCAGAGAAATACGCACAAATTTTCGGTTTGTCGCCCTAGCCACTGATTTAGCGATAGATGTTTTCCCCACTCCGGGCGGGCCAACCAGGCACAAAATCGGACCTTTATTTTTCTTTGCCAGTGTTTGTACGGCGAGGTATTCTATGATGCGTTCTTTAACCTTTTTCAATCCGTAATGATCTTCTTCAAGTATGTTTTCTGATTCCTTCAGGGTGAAATTATTTTCTGTTTTATCCGCCCACGGCATATCGATCAGCCAGTCAATATAATTTCTTACAACTGTAGCTTCTGCCGACATCGGCGCCATCATTTGCAATTTTTTTATTTCCTGACGGACCTTTTTTGTTGCCTCTTCTGATAGCTTTTTTAGTTTGAGGCGTTTTTCTATATCAACAATCTCATTACGAAATTCATCTTTTTCGCCCATTTCTTTTTGAATTGCGCGCATTTGCTCATTGAGATAATAATCTTTCTGCGTTTTCTCCATTTGCTTTTTCACGCGGCGCTTAATTTTTTCTTCGACTTGCAAAATTTCAATCTCGGAGAGCATCAGCGAATAAATTGATTCCAGGCGTTCTCCTACATTTAATATCTCCATAACTTTCTGTTTATCTTCTAATTTCACATTAAGATGGGTTACCACAACATCGGCAAGTTTAGACGCATCTTCAATTGCCGCTATTGTTCCCATCATCTCAACGTGAATCTTCTTACTGAGTTTAAGGTAAAGTTCGAATGATTCCTTAATGCTGCGCATTAATGCTTGCTTTTTTATATCGCTTTGATCGTTAACATCTTCTATCTCGCTGACCTTGACCAGGAAATAATCATCATTCTTTAAATATTCTTTGATGACGCCCCGCATTTTTCCTTCGACTAAAACTTTTACTGTTCCATCCGGCAATCGCAATAATTGAATAATAATTCCTATAGTACCAACCATATAGATGTCTTCCTGAGACGGGTCGTCTTTCTTGGCATTTTTCTGAGCAACCATGAAAATACTTTTCTCATCCTTCATGGCTGATTCTAATGCAGCTATAGACCTCTCTCTTCCGACAAACAATGGCACAATCATGTGCGGAAAAACGACAACATCTCTTAAAGGTAAGAGAGGTATGACAACCTGTGTATTCTGATCATTAAATTCTTTGTCTTTAATCATAGATTTATTCCATAAATTTCTTAAGCTGATTCAGATTTTGTTTCATAAATTAATATTGGTTTTTCTTTATTAGTGACGACTTCTTCACTAATAACACATTCTTTGATATCACGCTGTGAAGGAATGTCATACATTACTTCCAGCATCGTATTTTCCAGTATGGAACGTAAACCTCTGGCTCCTGATTTTCTTTCCATAGATAATTTAGCAACCGCCCGCAGCGCACCATCGGTAAACTTTAAAATCACATTTTCCAATTCAAATAATTTTTTGTATTGCTTAATAATAGAATCTTTGGGTTCCATCAAAATCCGAACTAAAGTTGATTCATCCAAATCATCCAGTGTGGCAATAACCGGCAGACGCCCGATGAACTCCGGGATTAATCCATATTTTAACAAATCTTCCGAACGCACTTCAGCAAGCGTTTCCCCAATTCTTTTTTCCTTTTTACTTTTAATTTCTGCGCCGAAACCAACACAATTAGCACCCAAACGCTTGGAAATTATGCTTTCCAGATCGTTAAAAGCACCGCCGCAAATGAATAAAATATTCGTTGTATCAACTTGAATAAATTCCTGCTGCGGATGTTTTCGGCCACCTTTAGGTGGTATATTGGCCATTGTTCCTTCCATAATCTTCAACAACGCCTGCTGAACGCCTTCGCCGGATACATCTCTAGTTATAGAAGGATTCCCTGATTTTTTAGCGATTTTATCGATTTCGTCTATATAGACAATACCCTTTGAGGCGCGGGCCACGTCATAATCAGCGTTTTGCAGTAAACTCAAAATTATATTTTCCACGTCTTCGCCGACATATCCGGCTTCCGTAAGAGTTGTGGCATCAGCAATTGTAAAAGGGACATTGAGAAATTTTGCTAATGTTTTAGCTAGAAGTGTTTTTCCGGAACCAGTCGGACCGATTAAAAGAACATTGCTTTTTTGAATTTCAATACCATCGGAATCAATTTGGGAAAACAACCTTTTATAATGATTATATACGGCAACTGACAATATTTTTTTTGTTTTATCCTGGCCGATTACATATTGATCCAGGAATTTCTTAATTTCTTTCGGTTCCGGTAGGCCCTTTTTAGGTCCTTTTTCTATAGATTTCTCTTCTTCTTCCTCAACAATGCACCGGCAAAGCTCAATACATTCATCACAAATATATGCAGTTGGACCGGCAACCAGTTTTCTTACTTCACTTTGCATTTTCCCGCAAAATGAACAAAAAAGCATGCCCTGACCCATCCTATTATCTTTACTTCTCTTTATCACTTAGTTTCTCCTTTTTTGCTGACAAGTGATGATGGCTTTCTAACTATAATGTCGTCAATCAATCCATATTCCTTAGCTTGATGGGAAGTCATAAAGTAGTCACGATCCGTATCATTCATTATTTTGGAAATCGACTGCCCTGTTAAATCAGCCAGAATCTGATTTAATTCTTCCTTTAATCTTAATATTTCTTTTGCCTGAATGTCAATATCTGTTGCCTGTCCCTGAAATCCTCCCAAGGGTTGATGGATTAGTATGCGTGAATGAGGCAGCGAATATCTTTTGCCTTTTTCACCTGCGGCAAGTAGAATTGCCGCCATGCTCGCAGATTGGCCCATGCAAACTGTAGAAATGGGAGACTTTATGTATTGCATTGTATCATAGATTGCCATACCGGAGCTTACATGCCCACCTGGTGAATTTAAGTAAAAAAATATTTCTTTGTCAGGATCTTCAGACTCCAAATATAGCATCTGTGCTACGACTACATTGGCAACATTATCGTCAATCGCCGTTCCCAGAAAAATTATCCTGTCCTTTAATAAACGGGAATAAATATCAAAAGCTCTTTCACCACGTCCATCCTGCTCAACCACCATGGGAATTAAATTCACTATTTACCCTCCACAGCAATACCAATTTTTTTTATAACTTTAATATTTGCTTTTTGTTCAATAAAGTCAAATGTCTTTTTTTGAATTAATTCAGTTTTAAGATTATCTCTTCTTTCTTCCTTGTCGAACGCAGTTCTTATTTGCTCATAATCCCGACCATGTTTTTCAGCTAATCCTCTGATATGCTGATCTAAATCTGCTTCTTCTACCCCAATAGCTTCTTTTTGGGCAATCTTTTTAAGCAGTAAGAATGATTTTACAACTTTTTGCGCCTCTTCTTTAAATTTATCGTGCATTTTGAAGCTTAGTTCCATGGCACCAGTCTCATCCATGCCGGCAGACGTCATTCTTTTCTGAGTGTCAGCCATCATATAAAAAATCTGTTTTTCGATAAGAGATGGCGGGGCTTCAAAATCATTCTCTTTTAGTATAATTTCCATTATTTTGTTTTGCAGATTAGTTTCCGTCAAGCGCTGGCAATCCTGTTCCAAAGATTTACGCACGTCATTTTTCAAGTCATCTAAAGAGTTATATTTGTCAAAATTCTTAATAAAATTTTCATTTATTTCCGGCAATTTTTTTTCTTTAATATCTTTAATAGTGACTGTAAAAATCACATCTTTACCCGCAAATTTCTTTTCGTGGTAATCTTCAGGGAATTTTACTTTAATATCAAGTGTTTCACCATTCTTCATACCGACCACCTGCTCTTCAAAGCCGGGAATAAAACTCTTGGAACCAAGTTCAAGAAGATGATTATCGGCTTTTAGTTCTTGATAATCTACACCATCAAGACTGCCTGCAAAATCAATTGTAACATAATCACCCATTATTGCTGCCCGATCATCTTTGATTTCTTCCATTGTTGCAAACATCTGGCCTATTTCTTTGAGCCTATTTACCAAATCACTTTCCGTTATTTGCATTTCTTCCTTCTCTACTTCAATTCCACTATACCCCTTCGGTTCGAAATCCTGCTCTGTTTCAAAAGAAGCCGTAAAAGAAAAATTAGTATTTTCCTTAAATCCGTCTTGTGTAATATCCGGTCTGGAGAGGGCCATTATTCCCTTATCTTCCAGTGCCTGCCAATAATATTTATTTATAATATTGGTAATTGTTTCTTCCTGGGCATGATCTTTAAAATTATTTTCTAATACCTTACGGGGAACTTTTCCGGGACGAAAACCCTTTATTTTTGCCTTTTTACCAACATCACGATAAACAACATCAAGTTCTTCCTTTACTTCACTCCATGGTATTTCAAACGACAGTTTTTTCTTCACCAGACTTATTTCTTCCATTTTTATTGCAACTTCGCTCACTGATGCCTATCTCCTTTGTTTTTGAAATAATAAAAAAAGCGAGAACCTGGTGCGAGAGAGGAGACTTGAACTCCTAAGGTTTTACCCGCTGGATCCTAAGTCCAGTGCGTCTGCCAATTCCGCCACTCTCGCCTGATATTTCAATATTGCATGATATATTCATTACACTAATAAATGTCAACGTGGATTATTTTCAGTCAACTTCCGAATGAATTATATACTTGTGAAAAAAAATGAAAAAGATGGTCGGGGCGAGAGGATTTGAACCTCCGACCCTCTGAACCCCATTCAGATACGCTACCAGACTGCGCCACGCCCCGACATGCTGCAAAGTGTTGAGGTGATTACCATCATCCTGAAATCATGTCAAGAACAAACAAAAGTAACAATTATTATTAAAACATTAAAGAACATAACTGGCATATTCGATATATTATAATAAGGTTTATGAAAAATAATCCTTGAACTAAAAGCGCTGATGAAGTAAACTTAACTATGCAAACTTATTCAAACATATTCTTTATCAAATTTTGCAGATCTTTACTTTTAAAGGCTGTTGTTGTTTTTATTGCGTTAATCGTTACCACATCCAATATTGCACATGCGGATATTTACAAATACGAGGACAATGAAGGGGTGTTGCATTTAACCAACGTACCTTCAATTCCCAAGGCTAAATATGTACTCATTCTCAAGGAAAAACGAATTATTTTTCAACCAGATATTGATGTAAACAGATACGACCAAATAATCAAAACAGCCGCAAATAAATTCAATATTGATTCAGCTCTGATTAAAGCAATTATAAAAGCAGAATCAAACTTTAATCACCAAGCTATTTCCCGCGTAGGAGCACAGGGGTTAATGCAACTAATGCCGGCAACTGCTACCGCCCTGCGGGTAGACGACGCCTTTCATCCGAAGAATAATATTGAAGGAGGAGCGCGATATCTTCGTTATCTGCTTAATAATTACAGGGGTAATTTAACTCTTACTCTGGCCGCATATAATGCCGGAGAAAAAAATGTCGCCAAATACAACAATAATGTACCTCCCTTTAGGGAAACCCAAAATTATATTAAGCGCGTTTTAAGTTATTACAGATCATTCAGTAACCAATTAAATTAATTTTACTACTTTTTTACATATAGATATTTGCGAAGTTTTGCCAGCCTCTTTTCTTTAATACCTTTAATTTCGGTTAATTGTTCAATATATTTATATTTTCCTAATTTACTGCGCATATCTATAATCTTTTTTGCTGTTACCACGCCAATTCCAGTTACCAATATCAGATCTTCTTCTGTGGCACGATTAATATCTAGTTTCATCCCCAAAGCAAGCCGTTTGGCTGATTCAATACCGGCAATGGTAACATTCTTATTTTCTGAACCGGAACTGAGTTCTATTTTCATTCCACTCTCGAGGGAAGAATCCTTTTTGGCCAAGTATTCAATGCCTATTGATTCTAATAACTGGTTGGCAGAAGTCTTTGGAGCTACATAATATATTCCTCTACTTTTACCGTTTTCAATAACTTCTACGGCTATTTTTTCTGAATACTGATTGGTTAATTCGGGAATTTTATAGTTTAGTTTGGAACCGGAGATGAAAATAATAAAGGGAATAATCGCTAAAATTATACAAATGGCGATTATTCCCTTTATTTGCCTTTCAAATAAAATCATTAAGTATTTTTCTTTTCCAATCCGAAAGCATCATGCAGTGCAGTTACAGCAAGTTCCGTATATTTTCGTTGAATAATACAGGATATTTTAATTTCTGATGTGCTGATCATCATGATATTGATACTTTCATTGGCCATGGTTTTAAACATTTTAGCAGCAACACCGGAATGACTCACCATTCCCACACCTATAATAGATACCTTTGCCACATCATCGTCAACCTCTACTTTTTTTGCTCCAACTGCTTTTGCTGTGGCTTCTACTATCTTTTGGGCTTCCTTCATTTCTTTTTTGGATACCGTAAAAGTAAGGTCGGTAAATCCCTCCGCACTAACATTTTGAATAATCATATCTACGCTGATATTGTGTTCAGACAAAGGCGTAAATAAACTGGCTGCCACGCCAGGCTTATCCGGAACATGAACCACAGTAATTTTTGCTTGATCACGATCATAAGTAATACCTGAAATAACTTCTCTTTCCATTTCTTTGTCCTCCTTAGTCACAAGTGTTCCACCCTCGTCGGAAAAGGTTGATTTCACATAAACAGGAACATTATATTTTTTTGCCATTTCTACTGAACGAGGCTGCAAAACCTTAGCGCCGGTCATAGCCATTTCCAACATTTCATCATAAGATATTTTATCCAATCTTCTTGCTTTACTGCAGATATTGGGATCAGTAGTATAAACTCCATCAACGTCAGTAAAAATATCACACCGATCAGCCTTCAATGCTGCCGCAAGAGCAACCGCGCTTGTATCAGAACCACCGCGACCAAGAGTTGTAATGTTATTGTCTTCATCAACACCCTGGAAACCGGCTACAATAGCTATTGTTCCACGTTTTAGTTCTTGTTTAATTGATTCCGTATCGATCATTGAAATTCTTGCTTTTTTATAAGCTTTATCCGTCAATATTTTAACTTGAAATCCCAAAAAAGATCTTGCCTGATAGCCCATCGAATTCAAAACAATGGACAACAGACTGACAGTTACTTGCTCCCCTGTCGATATTAAAGAATCATATTCTCTTTCGTCAGGAGTTTCGGAAGCAAGGTGGGCCAGTGCAATAAGCCTGTCCGTTTCACCGGACATTGCGGATAAAACTACAATGACATCATTCCCGGCCTTTTTTTCCCGAATTGCTTTCTTAGCTACATTTTTAATCTTTTCAACATTCGCCACCGATGTTCCACCAAACTTCTGAACAACCAAAGCCATATTAACTAACCTCCATTTCCTTATCTATTGCCAACTCACTTAGTTTATATTTCAATCCTCTTATAATTATTTTCCGACTTTTTTCATCAATATATTCAAAATTAATAAATATACTATCGAGAGGAATTAGTTTAATTATTTTCTCAGCCCATTCAATAACTACCACACCATCACCCGCCAAATACTCATCATAGCCTAAATCACCAAGTTCTGAATATCCGTTCAATCTATATACATCAAAGTGATAAAGTTTGCATCTTGCCGGATATTCGTTAATCAAAGTAAATGTCGGGCTTGTTATCTGATATTCTGCGCTTACACCAAGACCAAGCGCCAAGCCTTTCGTAAAACAAGTTTTACCGGAACCAAGCTCACCCGACAATGCCAGTAGATCACCATCTTTTAATTTTTCACCAAGAATTCGCGCAATTTCAATGGTCTGCTCGGCACTGTTTGATATTATTTCAATTTTCCCGGTTTCCTTTTTCATTTATATATACTTTTTATTTAGCATGCAATTTAATATTTTTCCAATAATACAATGGCTGTTGCGTAGTTTTTAGTATGCGTCAAACTAAGATGAATTTTATTTATTTCCCTTTTTGCCATTTGCAGATGTGCTTCACCGTGTAGGAATAGATCAGGCTTCCCTTTTTCATCATGCACTACCTCAATTTCGCGCAACTTAACTCCCATACCCAGGCCAATTCCCAGTGCTTTCAAAAAAGCTTCTTTCGCCGCGAATCTTGCTCCGTAATTAATTGATGACTGGATGTGCCTTTTACAGTAATTTATCTCCCCTTCAGAAAAAACTCTTTGTAAGAATTTTTGACCCCATTTCCGAATTATTTTTTCGATGCGTTCATTTTCGACCAGATCTATGCCGATTCCTTGTATCATTATATCCCTCTACGCATTGACAATAGCGTCAGTTACAGCACAAACTTTCTTCATTGCCGCAACATCATGTACACGAACAATTTGAACTCCATTAAGAATCGCCGCGGCAACGGTTGCTGCAGTTCCTTCATTTCTTTCATGAGGCTCACCACAAGTTACTTTCCCGATAAATGATTTCCTTGATGTTCCGATCATTATTGGAAATCCGAGTCCTCTTAATTCTGAAAGATTCTTAATAATTTTATAATTATCTTCTACCGTTTTGCCAAAACCTATTCCTGGATCAATGATCAAACATTTTTTACCTATCCCCGCGCTCAGAGCCTTTTCACTGCTGGTTTTTAAATTAGATATAATTTCTCCCATCACATCATCATAAACCAAATTATTTTTTTGCATACTTTGAGGATTTCCCCTCATGTGCATCAGAATTAATGCGGCACCAGCATCCCTGACAGTTCCGGCCATTTTTTTATCGCCATTTAAAGCACTTATGTCATTGACTATTTCAGCACCAGCAGCAAGCGCTTGCCTTGCAACTTTTGATTTTGTTGTATCAATGGATATCGGTATTTTTGTTTTCTTTACTAATTTTTCAATTATTGGAATAACCCTTTCCAGCTCAATTTTCGCATCAACGGGCTTAGCTCCGGGACGACTGGATTCACCGCCGATATCAATTATATCAACACCTTCGTCAATCATTTGAACAGCGCGGTCAACAGCGGTTTTTGAATTGCAAAAAAGGCCTCCATCGGAAAAAGAATCAGGCGTTACATTTAAAATACCCATGACGATGGTTTTTACTCCTAACACAATTTCACGCTTTGATGTTTTTAAGAAATATTGATGCTGCCTGCTATTCTTTAATATTTCCGATATATCAGCGGCAATTATAGTTAAGCCGAAAGGCTGCTTTTCTATTTTCTTTATTAGCACTGTAATTTGCTTAAGCGTGCCCATTATTAAAACATCAGTGGAAGCAATTGAGCAGGCGACAGATCCGCGAGCAACTGCGGCGTCTCCACCAATAGAAAGCATTTCCTGTTTGATAATATTAGCTATTTTACATGATTGATCTTTAAGCAGTAGATTGACATTGAGAGTTTTTGGCGCCATTGCTTCAATCCCATAAGGATCAACGCCAATCTGCTGAAATATGGCTACAGAGTCTACCAAATTGTTTATTTTAATTATTTTCAACCTTTTACATCACTATTATGAAACATTTTGCAATGTCATGGAGGAATTAGAACTACCCAGGCAATCTGAAACGTGTTTTAATATATTTAGATTGCCACCCAGACCGAGTGTCAGATCTCAATGACAAATTAGTATTATAACATAATCTAAAAAGACACGTCACAGAAGAAATCTATTAAGATATTTTTTTTTATTCTAACGCTTGATCATTGGGCAAAGCGCTGCCAATGATAGCATCAATTTCCGCGGTATTTAAAACTTCCTTTTCCAAAAGCTCAGCAACCATCTTATGCAATATTTCAATATGGCCGTTAAGAAGATCTTTTGCCTTTTCATAATTGCGCTTAACTATAGAAACAACCTCAGCATCGATTTGCTTAGCCGTCTCTTCACTATAATCCTTGTGAGTGGCAATTTCACGACCTAAAAATATCTGCTCTTCTTTTTTACCGTAACTAAGTGGTCCCATTTTATCACTCATACCCCATTCACAAACCATTTTTCTGGCCAGACTTGTCGCCCTTTCGATATCATTGCCGGCACCGGTTGTGTGATCATGCAGAACTATTTCTTCGGCAGCCCTTCCACCTAAAAGAATAGCTATATTATTGTCCAAATATACACGTGGATAGGTATGCTTTTCATCAATTGGCAGTTGTTGAGTTAATCCCAATGCTCTGCCTCTGGGGATAATTGTTACTTTATGAATAGGATCAGTTCCGGGGATCAGTCGCGCAACCATTGTATGGCCGGCTTCATGATAAGCCGTATTGCGTTTTTCCTGATCACTAATAACCATGCTTCTTCTTTCCGTACCCATTAAAATCTTATCTTTGGCAAATTCAAAATCGATCATATTGACTTTTTCTTTATTTGCCCGTGCCGCACTAAGTACTGCTTCGTTGACAAGATTTTCTATATCTGCTCCTGATGTTCCGGGGGTTCCCCGAGCAAGAATAGCATAATTGACATCTTCGTCTATAGGTGCCTTACGAGCGTGAACTTCAAATATTTTTTCCCGCCCTTTGACGTCAGGCAGAGGTACAATTACTTGCCTGTCAAAACGTCCGGGGCGTAATAATGCAGGATCTAGTACGTCAGGACGGTTGGTGGCAGCTACTAATATAACTCCCTCATTAGATTCGAAACCATCCATTTCCACAAGGAGTTGATTGAGAGTCTGCTCTCTTTCATCATGCCCACCTCCTAAACCTGCTCCTCGATGACGACCGACAGCGTCAATTTCATCAATAAATATTATGCACGGGGCATTCTTTTTTGCCTGGCTGAATAAATCACGCACACGCGAAGCTCCCACACCCACGAACATTTCCACAAAATCAGAACCGCTAATGCTTAAAAAAGGCACATCAGCTTCTCCTGCAATCGCCCTCGCCAAAAGCGTCTTTCCAGTTCCCGGAGGCCCAATAAGCAATAACCCTTTGGGTATTCTGCCACCCAATCTTGTATATTTCTTGGGATCTTTTAAAAAATCGATAATTTCTTCCAACTCAGCTTTAGCCTCATCAATTCCGGCAACATCGGCAAAAGTTACTTTCTTGGATTTATCGGTAATCAAGCGGGCCCTGCTTTTACCAAAAGCCATCGCCTTGCCACCACCAGACTGCATCTGACGCATAAAGAATATCCAGACACCTATGAGAAGAAGCATGGGGAACCAGGATACTAAAAGAGTCATATACCAGGGAGAATCGTCCTGGGGCTTAGCGGTAATTTTCACGCCTTTCTCCCTGAATTGAGTGATCAGCTTATCATCCTTTGGTGTATAAGTTTTAAAAACATTACCATTGGTAAGTTTCCCGTTGATATTCTCACCTTGAATAGTTACTTCACTAATCTCTCCTTTATCCAGAAGGGCGATCATTTCAGTATAAATCAAGTCTTTAGTGACTGTTTTCGGTTGATTAAAAAGCTGCCATACCAGTAAAAAAACAAGCAGCACAGTGAGTACAAGAGCAATATTCTTTTGAAACGGATTCAAGATTTTTCTCCTTAAAATTAATTATAATATCAACATATACCATTTCGCTTCCAAAGATTAACGAGGCGACAGCGAACTTTTGTGATCTTTATAATAATATCTAAATTAACTCAAATTATTTCTAACAGCTTCAATCAAAGCAAATCAGTTAATATTTCTCATCTTTACGAATTCGTAATTTCCAAGCTAATTATATTTTTTGTTTTCTGTGTGATTTTAACCCTTTCATTCAGATGCATATTTTCTATCCAGATAACAGAATCCTGATCCACAAGCAGCATGACTTCATTGCGTTTGTCCCGTGGAATCTTTTGATTAATAAATAGCGATTTTATTTTTTGCCGTCCTTTCATACCCAGCGGTTGAAATCTGTCTCCGTCTCTTCGGTTACGCAATACAATCGGTTGCTCAATTTTATCTAAATCCAAATAAACCTTGTCTTTACATTGCAAATCCATTTTATCTCTTGTTGTCTTTTCAACGCGAATCGTCCGATTGATTTCTTTAACAGAGATTACACCCGGGATTTCAACAGGATATTCAAAAGAAACTTGGTTCAAACTGGCTTTATCCCGTGTGAGGATTAAATTATCATACTCTCGTTTCGCCTCAATGCCAAGAGGGAGAGAGATTCTTTTCCCAGATTCTGCTGACTGCACCAGCCTTTCCAGAGCGTTGATATTACTAAACGAAAAACCATTCTTTTCCGGGTTCAGGCTTTCTAATATTTTTTTAAATAACCGCAGACGGATAGACGGTGCCAATCCCTTTACATACTTGATATTCAGAGATACACCATTATCCTGATTTTGAATATAAGTTGATTGCATAGCTTCCTGAACAGAATTACTGATGAGCTCGTCATCCAGACGCAGTATCTGGGCCATTTGCGCCATATTTTCTACAATTTTCGGATTAAATTTATCTTTCAAATATGGAATTAGTTCTGAACGTATTTTGTTGCGCAGATAAATGTTGCTTTCGTTTGAGCTATCCGAACAATAGGATATTCCTGCTTCACTTAAGAAGAAAATAATCTCACCTCTGGATATTTCAATCAGAGGACGGATAAACTTCCCCTCACGCATAGGCAGAATTCCTCTTAAACCCTCTAAACCGCTGCCTCGCAAGAGATTTAACAAGACCGTTTCAGCTTGATCCTGAATATTGTGTCCCAGCGCAATTTTTTGTGCTTTGTAATCTTGGGCAACTTTATTTAAAAATTGGTATCTCTGTTGCCGATAAAAATCCTCCGTAGATTGACCTTTTTGCTGCAGGTTTAAATCCATTTTTTCTGATAAGAAAATAAATCCCAACTTTGTTGCTAATTTTTGAGAATATTTTTCGTCTTCATCCGAGCTGTTTCCCCTCAATCTGTGATTGTAATGGGCAACAACAATATTCAAATCAAGTTCTTTTGATATTTGAGCAAGAGCTACCAGAAGCGCGGTAGAATCAGGTCCACCGGACAGAGCCACAACGACTCGATCTTCTTTGTCGAGCAATTTATATTTTTCTATGGTTTTTATAACTTTTTTTATCATATCCAGTCCCGCGTCCCTACCAACTGCGTCGGCGGGATTGTTCCTCTTGCGCTTACTATAGTCAGCGAGAGTCACAACCGCTTCGCTCCTGGGATTATTCGACCAGCAAGCTTCAGTACACTTCTTTTCTGACGCTTGGGTCTCATTAATCAAACAAAGTGTTTACTTCTAAGAGATTTTCAACGTAATAATCGGCCTTCAGGCTTAACAAATCCTGTCTATTGCCCAAGCCATTGAGATAAGCGCAGCTTAATATTCCTGAATTTTTTGCCACAATAATATCATTTACACCATCACCAATGATAACGGTTTTTTCTTTAGCTGTGCCATATTTATTCAATATATAATCAACTACACGGGAATCAGGCTTTTTATATGGCGTGGTGTCAGCACCAATAATTTCTACAAAATATTTTTCAATATCTAATCCTTGCGCTATTGGCAATGTGTACTTATACCGCTTATTCGTCAGTATGATCTTCGTCTTGCTGACGAAATTTATTAATACATCTTCCACTTGATGATACAATTTTGCATTGTCTAACAGATGAGTACTATAATATGAAGTAAAAATGTCGAGAGCTTTTTCAGAATACTCAGCATTTCCCTGCCCCAACGCTCTTTCGATGAGGCTATTAATTCCATCTCCGACAAAGCTGATAATTTCATCTTTTGTCCGCTCTTTCAGGCGTAAAGTTCTTAACATAAAATTTATTGCCTGTACTAAATCAGTGGCTGTCTCCACAAGAGTACCGTCGAAATCAAAAATAATCAAATCTACTTGTTTCATAATTTCACCTTGGATACATATAGCGAACTGACAGCTTAAATACAAGATTGTTTATTTATCATCTATCTCTCTTGATGCCACTTACTTTACATACCACTCCTAAATAAAAGATGATATCGATGTGGCAGTGAAACTCTGATTTCAGGAACGCAGTGAACTGGAATTCGTTAGTTGAACTGTCCCGCGTCAGCGGTGGCACGGAGGAGGCTAAGAGGCGTATTTTATATACGTTGAGGAAACCGATGAAGCTGCCAACAAAGATAGCGCTTTGATTTAGAAGTGGTATTAAATATAGTTTGACTGCAATCATTAGCTGTGTTAGTTTTAAATCAACCGCTTGGATCCATTATCTCGACTGAGACGGTATTGTTTAATAATTAACTGTCATATAACAGTCGGACAAAGGTAAAGGTCTTCCTCATTGCGGAAGGCCTTTTTTTGTGAGATTCAAATATTACAAACGCAGTGCAGTAATATTTGTAAGTTGTAATGAGATCCAAACTTCAGGAACGAAGTGCGCTGAAGTTTGGAGATCGAATTATCCAATCCCGGCATATCGGGATTGGGAACAATCCCTGGAGCGAAGCGATTGTGACTCTCGCTGAGAGCGAATGAAATGAACCTCGAAGCGCAAGAGGAACAATCCCGCCAACTTAGTTGGCAGGGGCGCGGGATAATAATCATGAAAAAAAGACATTTGAATAATTTTGCCATAATTGGCACCGGCATGGTGGGAACAGCAATAGGCTTTTTACTCAAAAAAGCCGGCTACGAAATTGTGTCTATTGCCGATAAATCCGCCGCTGCTTTGCGAAAGGCTAACTCTTATACAGGCGGGAAATCTTACCACAAGCCACAAGAAGTTTTACTTGGTGCCGATTGCATCTTAATTACTACTCCTGACGATTTAATTTTATCAGTCTGCAAGGATATCGCTCAATCTCCCTTAATAAAAGGCAAATATATTTTCCATATGAGTGGTGCAAGAGGCTTGGATCTTCTTGAACCGGCAAAAAAAGCCGGCGCGGCCGTTGGAAGCATTCATCCTCTGCAGAGTTTCTCCTCCATTGATAATGCCATACATAATATACCTTCAAGTTATTTTGGAATTACAGCTGACACAAAAACCAGAAAGCAGGCGGAAGCTATTGTTATTGCCTTGGGAGGAAAACCAATGTATATTTCCGCCAAACAGAAACCTCTGTATCATGCAGCGGCCTGTGTTGTCTCCAATTATTTAGTTTCTTTACTTAACGTTGTGGAATCCATTTATCAATATATAGGTATTAATGAAAAAGATGCAAAAAAAGCATATCTGCCCCTTATCTACGGCAGCTTGAAAAATATTGAACTTTCCGGTTCTGTTGCGGCGCTAACAGGCCCCATCGCTCGCGGTGATGCAGGCACTATTGAAAAACATGTTGCTGCAATCAATGTCAATCTCCCTCAATATGCTTCATTGTATTCGTCTTTAGGGCTTGTAACAGTTGATCTTGCCCGAAAAAAAGGTACTTTGAATCCGCGTCAAGCAAAACAAATATCTGACATTTTAAAAGGAGTTATAAATCATGAGCTCACAAAATAAAGGCAGTCGTAAAACAACATCCGACATAAAAAAGATGAAGGTATTGGGAGAAAAAATTACAGTGCTTACTGCTTATGACTATGAAATATCCGCTATTCTTGATGAATGCAACATTGATATGATTTTGGTTGGCGATTCATTAGGAATGGTTGTCCTGGGTTATGATACAACTCTGCCGGTTACTATGGAAGATATGCTTCACCACACCAAAGCTGTAGCCCGTGCCGCGAGGAAAGCGTTAATCGTTGCCGATATGCCATTTTTATCATATCAAATATCTCCACAGATAGCTTTGACCAACGCCGGACGGTTTTTACAGGAAGCTGACGCGCAGGCGGTAAAACTGGAAGGTGGCAGACAATACGCGGAAACTGTGCAAAAAATTACTGCGGCAGGAATTCCTGTTATGGCGCATCTGGGATTAACGCCTCAATCAATTCATCAAATGGGCGGGTATAAAGTTCAGGGGAAAAAAGAAGACGCTGCTGATATAATTATCGAAGATGCTAAAATTTTAGAAGAAGCGGGCGCGTTTTCCCTGGTACTGGAGTGTATTCCGGAAAAGCTCGCACAAGAAATAAGCGGATCTGTTTCTATTCCGACAATTGGCATCGGCGCCGGCGTCCATTGCGACGGACAGGTGCTGGTAGTCAATGATATGCTGGGCATGTTTGAAAAATTCACACCCAAGCACGTAAAGAAATATGCCAATTTGAATTTCGAAATTAAAAACGCTGTTAAAAAATATATAACTGAAGTGAAAGACAGATCTTTTCCTGACACGGAGCATAGCTTTAAATGACTTACGTTATTTTGCGCAGATATTGAAGAAGCTCAATCTGTTCTTCCAGTCTTGGAATTTTTGTTTGCGTGCTGATTTCCGATCCCTGTAATCCCATCATACAAAGGATCTTCGCCAGCGCCTCAAACATGTCAATTTGAGGATATACATTGTTTGTAAGATATTTAATCAATTTAAAAGTTTTAAATCCATCAAACCAATCATTAAACTGATGCCGAAGTGTCTTTTCCTGTTTTGCATTGCATCTTATCCTTGACCAAGCCTCCGCGAAACGACAATCCACCAGAAATGATTTTAAAGCCGGATTTATTCTGTGGGCCTCGTTTAATATTTCGTCTTCGTGCATGAAAAGCGCATTATTCATAAATTCCTGCCACTGCGATATAACGGTGAATATTTGAGGATCGTACAGTACATACTCATTTTCCCGTCCGGAAAGAAATCTTTCAATCCTTTTACCGGTTCCAAAAGGAACGCGGGAAGAAGACCGGGCCGATGGGAAAACGCTTGTATTCCTTATATAGTCTATGCTTCCTATTTTCGCCAGTTTGTTGAGAAAATAGAAATCTTCACCTGCTTCGCGTCTGTTCATACCTCTTACTTGCAGATAAGCATCGGTTGATGTGATAATAGTTGAACCGATGGAATGAAATGCCCATGGTGATTTAGCGTATTTAAGTCCTAATACCCAATAGCGTAAAAATATTTCATAGCAGCAAATCGCCGCCTGCTCCTCATAATTGACAGGCATTTGATGTTCATAAGCAACGATTGCCGTCTTTATTTTCGGGGTGAAGTAATTCTTAATTGCAGCAAGATAATTATTTTGGACTAACGTATCGGCATCAAGACTTAGAATTAACTTTTTTTCTGCTGAACTTTTATTCAGCAGGCGCAAAGCCTTATCCATAGCGATTTTCCTGGCCATCCCCACCCCACAATCGCTTAGTGGTATTTCAAAACCTTTTGATGAGGCATCAATGTAACCAAGCTTCAATTGTGTGTCCGCAATTTTAAGTAGGTGCGGATATATTGTCTGATCTGTATTGAATTTACCTAAAACCTTTTTTCTGACCAGAGCATCAAGATATTCTATTGTAGATTGATTATTGCTGACTTCCGCTTGAGGTGTATCGCTTGTATTATTTATCACACACAACACAAGAGAGTATTCCAGCGATGATGGCTGATTATCCGCCAAAGATGCTAAAGTGGAAAATAACATTTCCTTTTCCGCATAAGCGGGAATGACAACTATCTGCGAAATGTTTTCAATATTCCCGGCAATTAAATTCCACTTTTTATCTACCGAGTATTTTTCCAGATAATCTTCAAGTAAGGAAGGTTTAGTCATTGCAGAAGTTTCATAACGCTTTCTTTAAGCAGCTCATATTCATTTGCCTTTATCCATTCTATCTTAATGCCTTTTCTTTCCATTCTCCGAAACCATGTTTCCTGCCTTTTAGCGAATTGATGGATAGCAGTGTTGAGTTTATTTTTCATCTCATCAAATGAAATCATGTTTTGTAAATATAGTGAAATATAACGATACTCAAGACCAAAGCTATCCAACCTTTCCCAAGATAAACCTTCGGCATGCAGCTTTGCAACTTCTTGGACCATTCCTTGTTTTAGCCTTTCTTCCAATCGTAATGTTATTCGCTGTCGCAACATGGCTCTTTCCCAGCTTATACCGAATACCGCCGCGTCAATTTCCGTGCTTTCTTTCTGCTCTGAATTTGTTTTATTTCTAGCCAGTTCAATTTCTATTGCTCTTATTAGTCTTTGTTTATTTTCTAAGTCGGTTTTATTATGCAAATTAGTTTTGAAGGCAAATAATATTTCTTTCAATTCTTCTAATGATTTTTGTTCAAGTTCTTTTCTCAATTCAGGTTCAGGTTTAACCTCAGGCATTTCATATCCCGACAATACCGCCTGCAAGTAAAGGCCTGTACCACCCACAAGAATAGGCAAATGCCCCTTATTGCAAATCTGACTGAATATTTTATAGAACCTTTTCTGAAATTCAAATAAATTAAATTCGCACCGGGGATCTACGATATCTATAATGTGATACGGTATCTTCCGCTCATTAATGGTATACTGATTTAAATCCTTGCCGGTGCCTATATCCATGCCACGATAGACTTGACGGGAGTCCGCAGAGATTATTTCCCCGTGTAGATCCAAGGCAAGTCTTGCCGCTACCTCCGTTTTACCGGATGCCGTCGGACCAAGGATTACAAGCAGATTCTTTCCCATATTTATTATTATACCCTTGAAATTATCTGCCTTTGCGTGTAGTCATTTCTGCGTTGAGCTAACATATTATACCAAGTTGCTTTCAAAATTTCATATTTTTTGAAAGCAACTTAGTATAATAATATTTTTACGATAATGGCTATTAAAAAATGATTAAAAGTATTAATTTAAGAACAGAGCCCATATTTACTCTTATTTTAAAAATGAGCTGGCCTTCGATTATCGCGATGATAGCCATGTCTGTTTATAATTTGATTGATACTTTCTGGTTGGCCAGATTAAGTTCACAATCACTCGCGGCGCTCACCATTTGCTTCCCTATTCAACTGATATTTGCGGCAATTGGCGTTGGTACGGGAGTTGGCGCCGGTTCGTTCTCCGCGCGTATGTTTGGTGCAGGCCGAGTCCTTCAAGCCCAACAAACCGCAGGCCAGATTTTTTCCCTTTCTATCTTTTTTGGTTTTATCATAATTCTTTGCGTTCTCTTTTTTCATGATGCGATTCTTATTTTGTTTGGCGCCAGTCAGGATATTCTTCCTTTGTGCAGGGATTATCTCATTATCATTGTATTTAGTGCACCATTTCTCTTCTTTTCCATGATGTCTAACAGTCTTCTGCGTGTTGAAGGGCGGCCTCTTTTATCGATGTACGTTGTTCTTATTTCTTCTATTGTCAGCGCTATTCTCGATCCTCTTTTAATATTTGGAGTTGGCCCGTTCCCGGAAATGGGAATAAAAGGAGCGGCATTCGCTGCTGTTATCGCCCAATTTATAGCCTGCCTTTTTTCCATATATTTTATGCAGCTGAAATCATCAAAGTATCAGCTTAAATGGCAATACCTTTCCCCCGATATTCCCATAATCAATTCAATTTACGCAACGGGCTTTCCCTCTATCGTCATAAATTTGATTGTCAGCTTTCTTTTAATTATTTACAATCATATATTATCACAATTCGGTTCTTTGACGCTTGCGGCTTTAGGTATATTTTTTCGAGTAAACGCGCTTGTAACAATGGTTTTATTCGGTATTGGATTCGGTTTAATGCCAATCGTCGGATTTAGCGATGGCGCTAAGCTTCATATACGCCTAAGGAAATCAGTATTAGTCGCATTGAAAGTGGCCACTATATTTGCAACTGTTTCTTCGATTTTATTATTTATATTTGCCGATACTATAGTTGCCTGTTTTACGAAAGATCCTGCATTACTGGCAATTGCCACGCCCGCATTGCGTATTAATATTCTTGCTCTTGTTTTTACCGCGCCTACGATAATTTTTATAAATATGTTTATGGGACTGGGCAAGGGGAATTTAGCCATGTTTTTACTTTTCTTCCGTGATATTATTTTGCTTACGCCTTTATTGATTGTGTTGTCTTCATGGAAAGGATTATTGGGAGCCTGGTTCGCACTGCCCATAGCCAATTTCATAGCTTTCTTTGTAGTTCTTTTCTGGGCAAATAGAGAATTACGACGTTTTGGAAATAACTAATCACGAGTATAAACTCAAAGCAAGCTTGAGTCTCATTAAAAAATGCCCCTTCGGAAAGGGGCATTTTTACTTCAAATTGACTTTAAGCTAATTGGGATTATTACAGAGGTTGTACATTTGTCGCGCTGGGGCCTTTGTTGCCCTGTTCAATATCAAAACGGATCTTTTGACCCTCATAAAGAGTCTTAAATCCAGTTCCGGCAATAGCGCTATAATGAACAAACACATCACCGCCTTCATCGTTTTCAATAAATCCAAACCCCTTCTTCTCATTGAACCATTTTACTTTTCCTTCTGCCACAGTTAAAAACCCTCCTTTCAAATATTCGTTCCTTTTGAGGTATAAACCCCGCAGAAACTAAAAAAACCGCACGAATTCTTTTTATTAAATTAAGAATTCAAAGCGGTTAATTTTCTTCTTGCGTAAAACTTAACACTAACTATTTCCTAAAAAAAGCCACATTAATTTTTCCAAAACAATTGCGGCTTACTCTCATTAGTTATAATTTTAACATTATTTTTATTAAAATCAAGCTTTTTTTAACAATTTTATTTCATTATATTTTACAATGAATTTAAGCAAAACATCAATTAATTCTTTTTCTTTTCCAGAATAAAAGTGATCCGCACCATTAATCACCTCCATTAGACAATTAATTCTATTTGCCTGTTTCTTTAATAATTCCAAATCACAGTACTGGTCACGATCACCGCTCACAACTAAATTAATCTTATTTTGCAGATTATCCCATTTAAAATCAAATAAATTTATAGGCGGGGAAATAAAAATGCTTGCGAAAAAATTCTGACTGAATTGTTCCAAAACTTTAGATCCAACCCATGCGCCAAATGAATAACCGGTTAAAATTATTTTCTCTATGCTATTTTTTTTCAAAAAATCATGAGCTGATAAAATATCTGACTGTTCTCCCCTGCCCTCGTCATAATTGCCGGTACTGTTACCTGCTCCCCTGAAGTTAAAACGAAGTGTCGTATAATTTTGCAAAGCAAAGGCGTCTCGTATTGCTTCGACAACATTATTATGCATCGAACCACCCATAAGAGAATGCGGATGACAAATAACTACACCATCTTCACCCGACTGTTTGCCAAGCATGCCTTCAATTTT
Organism: Syntrophaceae bacterium; assembly: GCA_025355345.1. Classification (GTDB taxonomy): domain Bacteria; phylum Desulfobacterota; class Syntrophia; order Syntrophales; family Smithellaceae; genus FEN-1160. The sequence goes on along the minus strand of JANXZU010000099.1, from coordinate 350 downwards.
TAAAGAACTATTATTCCAGCACACTTTTCCTTCCGTCACGATAGTCATATAGAACCTCCCCTATGACAGGCGCAAAACCTCTGCTCGTCATATATTTTCAATAAGGGTTCCTCTTGAGAGCATATTTCAATCTTGTAGGAGCAACGATTTTGAAAATTGCAGCCTTTATCACTTTCTTTTCTGGCTTCACCTTTAATTGATAATATTCTATTTTTGTTTTTTGGATCTCCCGATAGTACTGCCGAAAGCAGCATTCGAGTATAAGGATGCATTGGCGTCGAGTAAACATCTCTGTTTGCCGCCAGTTCAACAATTTTGCCTAAGTACATAACGGCAATGCGATCGGACAT
>JANXZU010000047.1 GCA_025355345.1 Syntrophaceae bacterium | reverse complement strand
CCAAACCTTACAGCCATGATGTTCATCGGAAGTCAACATCACCCAGCCGCCCTTGGTGCACCTGAGATTGCAACCGGGAAAACACCCATCCATCGCCCAAAATCCATGATCCGCCAAACATCGAATACGCCACTGCTGACCTTCAAATCCAACCTCACCCTGATATTATTGGAGCCTGTCCCCGATCCCCTATCGTAGTCGAGGACAGGCTCTGATCGGTGAGCGACCCGCAATACACATGGGATGAATACATACAGTCATAACGCATTTTTAAAAAATAAAATAAGGCGTGCCGGGGAGGTTTGTCTGAATTCCGGCGATAAAACCCGTTTTGCGGGTGAAACAGCTAAAAGGTGAACATATTTCTCATAAGGTAGGATGTCACAATTTGCCCCCGGAGCGGTTATCTGTGTCGCGCACTACATTTTGTGGGAAAATTTCCTTGACATACAAGCGCGGCTTCCCTATAGTCACTTCCAATGAAAGCAAGTTCTTATCAATTCAATTAAGAAAAAAGGAGGAATTTATTATGTTTGCACCCAAGAAAATATTAGTACCGACGGATTTTTCAGTATATGCGGATAACGCGTTGAAACAGGCGATAGACATTGCCAAACAAAATAAAGCCAAGATATATCTCTTTCATGTCATTGATGACGGATTTCAACAATGTGCCGTTGATTATTGCCTGAATGAGGGAGATGTGCAAAAAATTCTCAAAGACAGCTTAAAAAACGCAATGGACAAGTTGCAGCAGGAAGCTAAAAAAGTTTCCGACACTGACGCCGGCATAGAAATTGTTTTTAATGCAAAAAGAGGCATACCGTATGAAGAGATACTTAAAGAGCAGGAAGAAAAAAGTGCTGATTTGATTGTCATTGCCTCCCACGGGAAAACAGGTATTTTGAAAAATTTGATGGGGGGTGTTGTTGATAAAGTCACGAAAAGAGCAAAATGTCAGGTATTGCTTATCAGGAGCTAAAGCCTGCTTACGATAACTATTATCTTGCCAAGAAGAAGCTGCTTGCCGAATTGAGCAAAGGGACGCCGCATTAAACCGGGGTTGCCTTTAGCTCAAACATAAAAGAGCAAGGGGTCAAGTCTCTTCTTGGCTCATGACCGAAATGAGGGTCAAATCTTTACCCTTTACAATTGGCGATGATTCTTGGAGAGAATGAACCACATGTAATAGTGTGGATCCTTGAAAAATCAGTTTCCCCTTTAACTCTCTAAGCGGCTATCTTCAGCTTAACATGCATGCCGGTTTTTGTAACAAGCGTGATCAGCATTTCGAGACTGAACTTTTCCCATTTGCCTGTAATTAAGTCTGAAACCCTCGACTGACTGACGCCGAAAATCTTTGCCGCCGATGCCTGAGTAAGTTTCTTGTTAGTAATGTACTTTCTGAGATCGGCCATCAGATCGGCGCGCATTTGCAAAATAGCCGCCTCATCCGGTGAATATCCCAAATCAGCAAATACATTGCCTGATGATGCTACAATGGACTTTTTCATAACTTATTCTCCAAGTTGCTTATATCTTTTTTGAGCCAGTTCGATATCACAATTTGGAATCAAAACTTCAGACGGAGAAGGAATAAGGCAGAATGCTGAAGGTGTCATTAAAAATCGCGGGGTAGTTCTTCCAGTTCCGCCAGCGAAAATACCGGGCCGTCGTTGCAAACGTATTTGGAACCAACATTACATCGCCCGCATTTGCCGATGCCACATTTCATGCGCATCTCCAGAGATGTCAGAATATTTTCCTTGGAAAAACCAAGATCGAAAAACACGGGCAGTGTGAACTTGATCATAATGGGCGGCCCGCAGATCACGGCGACGGTATTTTTGGGTGAAGGGGCAACCTCCTTACAAACAGCCGGAACAAAGCCCTGCCTGCCCTTCCAGTTATCATCGCCTTTATCCACCGTAATCACGGATTTGATGTCATCTCTTGTTTCCCACGCGGCCAGTTCATCCTTATACAAAAGCAATCCGGGAGTTCTGGCACCATAGATCACGGTTATCTCACCAAAGCGGGAGCGGTTGTCCTTATGTAGCATATAGTTGATCAGCGAGCGTAGTGTGGTAAACGCAAATCCGCCGCCGACAACAACGATATTTTTCTTTTCTAAAAATTCAATCGGCCATGAGTTTCCCATGGGGCCGCGAATGCCGATCTCCCCGCCTTCGCTCATATCATGCAACGCGGAGGTAACCAGACCAGGCACAACAGTTCCGGCTCTCTGCACGGTAAATTCAACAAAGCCTTGCTGTGTGGGAGATGAAGCGATACCGATTGGTGATTCACCCTTACCATAAATGGACAGCTCGGCAAATTGCCCTGGCATATATTTAAAGTTTTTTTCGTCTTCCTTATTCAGAAAGGCAAACCGAAACGTCTTGATATCGTGGGTATCAACTTCATCGATGATCTTTGCGATCTGGACCGGCATGGGTATGTAAGGATTGTTTGACATCTTTTTTCCTCAAAAATGTTTTTTCAATATAGGAAGCCTATGCTTTCAGAGCTGCTTCAATAATTGAATATATGTCGATATTAACCGGGCATTGGCGCGTACAGCGACCGCAACCGACACAGGATATTACGCCGTATTTTCTGACATGATATGAATATTTATGAGATACTTTCTGCCGCAGGCGTTGATAAACCTGTGTTCGGGGATTATGACCGCTTGCCTCCAATGTAAAATCAGTAAACATACAGGCATCCCAAACACGACTTCTTGTTCCCTTGCCAAAAAGAGTGTCGTCACAAATGTCAAAGCAGTAACAATTCGGACAGGAAAAGGTGCAGATACCACAACTCAGGCAGGCGGCAGACATCTTTGTCCAGAAATCAGTATTGTCAAAAATAGACTCTATTTTTTTAGCGATTACTTCTGAATCCACGCAGGTAAAGCGTGTTTTGTAGTCCTTGCCCTTCTTAATATAATCTTCATAATACTTCTCATCACCGGATGACGCCTTCTCAAGAGCACTAAGTTCAGCGAGGAGTTTTTCACCTTTGGGAGTTATTGACTTAAGCAATAATTCTTTATCTTTTTTCACCATAAAGATATCACTGCCTTCGGGATCGGCGGCATAAATACCCAGTGTATTATAGAAATCTGCTGAGTCTACAGGCTGATTAATATCATAGGCATAACCAAAAATGGTTGTGGCTTCTCTTCTGGCACGCCAGTAAGGATCAATGATACCCGCTGCATTAAAATGGATGTCCATGATTTCAAAACTCTTGACATCACAGGGACGAACACCGAACAAAAATGCCGGTTTTAGATTCAATATCGTGTGTTCGGCCTCGGATAATGGTTTGCCGACTTTATATTTAACAAAATCTTCCCTGTGGGGAAAAAACGCGCTCTTGGGACTCATGAGAGTATTGTAAAATTTCAGATCGACCTTCTGCGGATCTGAAATCTCTGCAAAGTTATGGCAGGATACTTCCTTTACGGGGGCAAGAAGCGTCCCCTTTTCCATGAGCACAGCTGCCAGTTGGGATATATTTTCTATTGCTGTTTTTTTCAACACAAACCGCTCCTAAATGAGACTTGATTTTTACAAGCTGCAAGCACAGCAAAAATCTTAGTCCGAATTTAATGAAACTTTAATATTGCTAACGTAGTGCTGCAATATTTATTAGTTGAATTATCCTGCCGCAGGCCAGGATATCCCACAAGCTTCATGCTTGTCGGGATTCGGTATATAAATATGCAACACACCGAATTAGTTTATTTAAGTTCAAAGCTTCTTCTATCATTCGCATTACACTTTATTCCAAAATTTTATCGGAATCTTCAACCCTAAAATCAACCAGAACGGGCTTATCTTCAATACTCATCCCGGCTTTCTGGTTGAACATCTCCTCGCATTCTTTTGCCACTTTCTTGTGGAAGAGGTACAGGGGAATATCCACCGGGCAGGCCCGCGAACACTCGCCACAATCTATACAACGTCCGGCCAGATGATGGAACCTTGTCAGGTGATACATCATGTTACCGGGAGACTGCGGCGCTTTATCCGCCCACTTGGGTTTGCTCTGATCAATAAAGCACGGATCACAATAACACATTGGGCAGGCTTTACGACAGGCATAACATCTGATGCATTTATTCAACTCTTTTTCCCAAAATTCCCAGCGTGCGTCTTTGTCCATCGCTTCATATTCCGCAAGAACTTCATAAGGCAATGCATTCTTTTGACCGTGCACCTCTTCTCCCAATAAAATGTCATACAGCACCGGATTATACAAACCGCATGTTGTTTTGCTGTCGATTACTTCTCCGGTTTTGGGGTTTTTCATTCCCTGAACCGGAATGCCCAGAATCACCAGATTTTCCCTCTTGACCTTTTCCTCCTGGATTAACTGAATTACCGCACGGCTATCTGCAGCTTTCACAGCAATGGCAATTTTAGTTCCCTGCGGGTAACGGACAAGGTATCTGGCCATATTATAATTGCAGTATTGGTTAAAGACTATGTTTTCTACATCAGCAATGGTTTTGGCGGCATAGGGCATCGGATGGTTTTCATCAAATCCTTTTCCGTACGACAAGACCACGGTTACCAGGCCTTCTTTCAAAAGCCTTCCTGCTTCTGTTTTTAAATTTTCTTCGATTTTCTTAAAATCTGTCATATTTTCTCCAAAGCACTACTGCTGTATCTTCAACTTAGACTGCGGTCCAAGATTTTTTATCTGCATTGTAAACTCCTCAACCACTTCTGCAAATTTATTGCCTTCAGATGCGGAAATCCACTCCACCCTTAATCTTCCCGGCTCCAGACCGGCAAACTCCAGTATCTTTTTGGTTGTAGCCAGTCTTCTTCTGGCGTAAAGATTGCCGGTGTTATAGTGACAATCACCGGGATGGCATCCGCCGATCAACACACCATCGGCGCCTAACTGAAAGGCCCGGAATATAAAAGAAGGATTGATGCGACTGGAACACATCACCCGTACAACACGGACATTTTGCGGATAATGCAGTCTGGTTGTTCCGGCCAGATCCGCCCCCGTGTATGTGCACCAGTTACAGGCTATTCCCAATATCTTCGGTTCAAACGACATAAACTTTCCTTTCTACAAAAACAATCTTCATATTGTACATGGCTTTAGAAAATCTCCAGAGGCAAGGCGCGCGAGCATCGTGGAGTGAGGCCTACTTTTATGTAGGCCGCAGCGACGCGAACGGAGCGCAACACAGCATATGGGATTTTATAAAGCCATGTCAGAACTCCATAAGGCCTTCCATTTCAGCTAGGACCTGTTCGTTGGTGAAATGACGGGCTATAATCGCTGATGATGGACAGACGGACGCGCAAAGCCCGCAGCCCTTGCACAAAGCCTCGTTAATTTCCGAAACTCTCTTTTCATAATTAAATCCGGGCGCGCCGTAAGGACAGACGCGGACACAGTTTTGACAGCCGCAGCAAGAGGCCGGGTTAACCATCGCCGTTGTGGCTTCCAGTTCCATTTTATCATTGACAACAATGGTCAGCGCTTCTGCCGCCGCGCCTAAAGCCTGGGCAACAGTGTCGGGAATATCCTTGGGCCCCTGACAGACACCGGCTATAAAAATGCCTTCGGACATTGTGGAAAGAGGCGCAAGCTTCGGATGCCTCTCCATAAAAAAGCCCTGCTTGTCGGTGCTGAGATTCAAAAGCCGCCCGATATCTTTGGACTCCGCACGCGGAACAATTGCCGGAGAAAGCACAACCATATCAACCGGAATCTTCATAAACTTACTAGTAATCGTATCTTCAGCCTCGACAATCAGACGCCCAGGCTCCTCTGTGCTTTCTGTAACGCGTGCACCCTTACCACGAATAAATTTTACATTTTCCTCTGAGAGGCGATTGTAAAATTCTTCATATCCCTTTCCGGCAGCTCTCATATCGATATAGAGCTGATAAACATCAGCGGAAGTTTTTTCTTTGAAAAGATGGGCGAACTTGAGTGAATACATGCAGCAGACGCGGCTGCAATGTTCATGATGATTTTTATCGCGGCTGCCGATGCAGTGCAAAATGGCGATGGATTGTGGTTCCTTGCCATCGCGCATCGTCACCTTGCCTGACGTTGGACCGGCAGAGTTGAAAAGCCTTTCCACTTCCAGAGAATTATAAACGCCGGGATACTTGCCGTAACCGTATTGAACCAGAGGCTTTGTATCCATTAGATCGAAGCCTGTCGCAACGATAATGGCTCCCACCTTGACATCAATGAACGTATCTTGCTGCTCAAAATCAATCGCCTTCTGTTCGCAGACTTTCTCGCACAGGCGGCACTTGCCCTTCTTGAAAAATGTACAGGACTCACGATCAATAATCGGTTTTTGCGGCACGGCCTGGGGAAACGGGATATAGATCGATTTTCTTTTTACAAGCGCTTCATCCCATTCGGAGACACCTTTGCCGGGGCATTTTTCCGTGCAAGCCAGACAGGCATTGCACTTGCTGTGATCAACATAACGCGCCTTCTGTTTAATGGTAATATCAAAATTACCCACATACCCTTTTACCCCGCTCACCTCACAATAGGTTAGCATCGTAATATTCTTATGCTGCAAAACATTATCCATTTTAGGGGTGAGAATACAGGCGGAACAATCCAGCGTCGGAAATGTTTTATCAAACTGGGCCATGTGCCCGCCGATGGTGGAATTTTTTTCCACCAGATAAACTTTTTTCCCGGTGTTAGCAAGTTCGAGCGCGGCCTGAATCCCAGCGATGCCTGCTCCTATAACCATCACATCGGGATTGACGTCTATGACTCGCGAGGTCAGCGGCGCCAGAAGCCGTGCGCGATAAACAGCGCCGTTGAGCAGCGCTTTGGATTTTGCCGTGCCTTCTTCAATATCAGTGGTTACCCAGGAAACCTGCTCACGGATGTTCACGATGGTCAGAAGGTATTGATTCAAACCGGCGTTTTCGATAACTTTACGGAATGTTTTTTCGTGCATGAGTGGTGAACAGGCAGTAACAATAACGCGGTCGAGATTGTATTGTTTGATGTCGTGCTGAATCATCTCCTGTCCCGGTGTGGAACACATAAATTTATAATCTTTAGCGACAACAACATCCGGCAGAGTCGCGGCAAATTCCGCAAGCTCGCTTACCCTCACCGTCTTGGCTATATTTAAACCGCAGTGGCAAACAAAAACACCAATTCTGCTCATAGTATCTCCCTACGCTTTACTCCAGAATATTTCTTATAACTTTTATCTTCACCGGCATCATACATTGCACGTATCGGCAACCGGCTCATCAATATTTATTTCCAGGCTCTCCAGAAGCAGCTCGCTTACATCCATTAATTTAATTTTATCGTCGGCATTAAGTGTTCTAATGCTGTCTTCAAACATGGTAATGCAGTATGGGCAGGACGTTAACAGCACTGATGCCCCCGTCGCTAATGCTTCCTCCACACGCAGATCGCTCAGGCGCTCGCCTTTGAGCTTTTCCATCCACAATCCACCGCCGCCGCCGCCACAACACATGCTCTGTTCACGATTGCGTCCCATTTCGATAAATTCCAGCCCCGGTATGGATGCAATAATTGCACGCGGCGCATCATAAACACTGCTGTGCCTTCCCAGATAACAGGGATCATGATAGGTTACCTTGACGCCGCCGAAATCTTTTCTGGGGACAAGCTTTCCTTCTTTAACAAGGCTGGCAATCAGTTCACTGAAATGCACAACTTGGTAATCTCCACCATAATCCTTTTTAAACGAAGACAGACAGTGAGGTGAAACGGTAATTATTTTGGTGATGCCTTTTTTATTGAAATATTGAAGATTGTTATTTTTGAGTCTTTCAAACAACTCCAGATCGCCGACCTTTTTCAAACTTTCACCGCAACAGTTTACTTCTACATCCGGCAGCCCCCAGCTTAATCCCGATTGATTCAATATTTCAGCAGTGGCTTTGGCCAAACGAACATTGCGGGGATCATAACAGACCGTGCAGCAAGTCCAGAACAGGTATTCTTTATCTGATGAAAACAGCGGATATTTATCTTTGGCCCAATCGTTGCGCTTGGACTGATCGCCCGACCATGGATTACCTCTTGCCGACATAGAGCCGACAAAGGAACGTAGTGTCTGCGGCAGCATACCGCCGCCGCTGTAAACATTTCTTATAGCCGTGACAACATCGATGATCTCCACGCCGCGAGGGCAGCGGTCAACACAGTATTTACAGGTTGAGCAACCCCACATAAACTCCTCAATACCATCAATACCTAGCTGGCCAAAACGGATCAGCTTGCGGATATTAAAATGGGTTATCGGCGTCCAGGGGCAAGTTCCTGTGCAAGTGCCGCACTGGTAGCATTTTTTCAGCGCCTCACCACCTGCGTCCATAATCGCCTGAGACATTTCCAGATATGGGGTAACTGCTTGTGACATTAAATAAATCTCCTATATTTTTCGCAGCTTAAAAAACTTTTTCTACCATCCGATTAACGCGCGTTTTACTAACATATCAGAACAGAAATCGCAAATTCAAATTGTAGATAGAGAATATCCGACAAATACCGCGTATACCGATTAATAATCCTCGTATTATCGAAGGCTTAAGAAATTGTTTTGATAGTTTCATTTTCTTGCCAAGAGATTGCTAAAGAGTATCTCATGCCGGGCATATTTGGAAAGGATGGAATCCATAAATAAACGACAGAAAATGCCAATAGAAAAGGGAAAGTAAAGTGTATTTCAAAACCTGACTATTTTCCTCCTTGCATGCATATCGCTGCAAAAATAATAAATTAAACGAGGCTTCAAGGCAAATGTTTATCTCACTTATTTACAGGCCTTGATGATAACATAGGGGGAAGTGGAAACCCGCTGGAACACAATATTCTGAAAACCGGCTTTACGCACGATAGCAGCCAGACTCTTTTCCGAATAACTTTGCCCAAAGATAACACGACGCAATCCCCAGAAAAGCAGCCGATCCGGGATAAACCAAATGCGAAAACGCCGAATAAATTGCCGGATGGCTTCATCCGTTGCCTCTTCGTCTGTTTCAGAGATGATGAATGTTGCACCTGGTTTGAGTATACGGTAAATTTCGCGCAACCCCTTCAGGCCATCGGGCCAGTGTTTGATCGAGCCCACACTGACAGCAGCATCGAATATGTTTTCGTTGAACTGGATATCCACGACATCATTTTTGAGGAAGGAACAATTGGTGATTTTTCTTTTGCGGCGAAGCTTTTCTGCAGCCCGAACCTGTGTTGCAGAATAATCAATTCCAATGACTGATGAATGTTGATTTTGCTCTGCAAGCATCAAAGAGATGTATCCGCTGCCTGTGCCTGCATCTAAAATATTCATTGGCTTTTCCGACTTCAGCTCCCGAACAATATGATCATACAGCTCGGCAATAGCATCATAGATGCGTCGGTTATAAACCGGCCCCATGAAATCCCAGACGAGTCGTGCATCGCGAATATATTTGAGCAATAAAGTTAGCATTTCAAAACCATTCCCTGTTTCTCACATCGACAGCACAGTGAAGTAAAAAATTGATGTTAATCCGAAAATTTTATGCATCAATGTACACAATAAAAATTCAATTATTTAGTTTAAATGTACCCATCCCTATTATTGCCCTGTCAGCTGAAACAGGAATGAGTATTAAAATAGTCAAGAAGGTGGAAAGGATAGTTCTCATTAAAAGCTCCAACTGGATTCCCGCCTTCGCGGGAATGACAGATGATCTGTTTTTTTAGAAAAGTTAGGTAACGATCACGGGTATGAACCCCAAAGCGAGCTTTGGAAACATATTCCGCGAGCTCGCTGGGGTGTATTGTACCCTCCGCTTTGCGGGATTGTTCAACTTACCAATTCCGATACGCTTCGCTTTTCGGAAATGGAGTTTCACAATAAACGAATGTTCTTAATATTGCAATTATTTTATGCAAATACGAACAACGCAAAAAAAGGCGGTTGAACAGGGGCATACGATGAGCGAATATGCCCAAAACGTTGTGGTTCAAGGCGAAATGGAGCATCAGACAGCCGAACTGTTTGAGCTTCGCTCACGCAATTGAAATTTCATAATTTTCGGCTGTCGCGTAATGAGCCTTAGAGCCACAGTTGCATGGCATTCTGAGCGATTGTACGCCCCGTCAACTGAAGCATCGAGATTGCCACGGAGCGCGAGGCGCTCCTCGCAATGACAAATAGGGAATGATAAGGTCTATAAATTTTATCTAGTTTTAACTCTCAACGCCGAAAAGAAATTAACTACGGCGATAATCGCGCCCAAAAGAAACACATACTGATAACCCCATTTAATCCAGACAAACCCGCCAAAGACTGCCACACCAATGGAAAAGACATGATCAATGCTCACACCCATAGTCAGTGTCTGGGCGACATCTTCCGGCACAACCGCAATTTTCTGCATATATGTCGCACGCGCCATGCTCACCGACATCAGCATCTGATCGATAATATAACAGACAAAAGCAATAATCATTGCCGGGGTTTCAGCAAAAATAACTTTAGAGAAACCATAACCGATGCAGACAAAAACAAGAATGACCGCCTCGGCAGTCAGAATAAATCTTTCTCCCAACTTATCGATTGCTTTCCCCAGCATGGGTTTGAAAAATATGCCGATGACGCCGCCTATCGCCAGAAGAATCGCCAAAACCTGCGTCTTCTGCCGAAATACTGTCACCAGTACCCAGGGAGCAAAGGTCAAAAATATCTGCTTGCGCGTCCCAAACAAGATACTGAGCCAATAATAAAGTTTGTATTCCTTACGCAGCTTAAATTTAGTTTTTGCCGCGTAAGGCTGATCCTTTTGCATCAGAAATAATAAGATTGCCACTGTCAGAAAAGCCACAAAAGCAACAGCGTAGGAAATGCGAAAATTAAGATTTAAATATTTGAACCCGATAAAAATCGCCAGAGAACCAAGAATTGCCGACACATTGGCAACCGCGCTGAATTGCCCTAACCTTTTTCCGGTCTTGCCGTCTGTCGCCAGTTCCATGCCAATGCTCTGATTAAGAGGGATGAACAAATGCTGGCCGATACTAAAAATAAAAAGCCAGATAAGCATTATGGAAAAACCCGGTGAACAAAAGCCGATAAGCAATACTCCGAAAGCGCAAAGTAAATTGGCCACAAAAGCCTGTCTTCGGGAACAAAGGAAAAACAAAAGCGCCGAAATAAAGATAATCAGAAAGCCGGGCAATTCCCGGGGCAGTTCCATAAATCCCCGCTGAAAATCGGTAATAGAGAAAGTCTCGTTTAAAAAATTATTAAAAGTGGAATCGACAATGCTCTGCGCGAACCCGAAAACAAAGGTAGCAGCTAGAAACAGCTGAAAGTCCCTGGGTAAAGCGTCAACTTTATGTCTTATTTTCTTATAAATGGCATTAGTCCTCTCTTCAATATTAATTCGTCGTAGATACACTTTATTGACGAAACGAAATAAAAGCAATAAATTTCACATTGCGCTGGTAATTCTTGACACTTTTTTTATATTTTTCTATATGTATTCTGGAAAGTGAGAATATTTAGCAATGGTGAAACCACGCATTTTATTTATGGGAACTCCCGCATTTGCCCTCCCCGCGCTGGAGATGATTTCATCTCACAATTACCCTCTGATCGGGGTTGTTACCCAGCCTGATCGTCCTTCTGGCCGTGGTCAGAAAGAAGTTGCCCCGCCTGTAAAGCTTCTGGCGCAGAAATCAGGACTGCCTGTTTTTCAGCCGCAAAAAGTTAAAGATAAATCATTTTTAGATATTTTTGATCAGCTTAATCCTGAAATGGTTGTTGTTGCGGCCTTTGGTCAGTTTCTGCCCAAAGCCATTATTGAATTTCCAAAATTTGGCTGCCTTAATATCCACCCTTCCCTTCTCCCCAAATACCGAGGCGCGGCGCCACTCAACTGGAGTATCATCCGGGGAGAATTAACAACCGGCGTAACCATCATGCTTATGGATGAAGGAATGGATTCCGGAGATATTTTATTGCAAAGCAAAACTCCACTTAGCGCCACTGAAACTTTCGGTCAACTGCATGACCGTCTGGCCAATGATGGGGCAGATTTGCTCATGAAGGCTATTGAGCAGGTAATCGCCGGTACGGCATTAAGACAACCGCAGGATTCGTCCTCAGTTACCTTTGCTCCCCGTCTAACCAAGGAAACCGGCCGGATCAACTGGCAGTGCAGCTGCAGAGATATTGTCAATCTTATTCGCGGTCTTAGCCCGGCACCTGCCGCTTATACTTTTTTAGAAGAACAGACATTAAAAATATTTACGGCTGAAGCAAAACCGGGTATAATAAATGAACTGCCAGGAACAATTGGCAAGGACGCATCTTGCGGTCTGCCAGTCGCAGCCTCTGACGGCCATGTAGTATTAAAAGAAGTGCAACTTGCCGGAAAAAAAAGGATGCCGATAAACGAATTTCTGCGCGGTCATCGTTTAACACCGAAAATGGTTTTACAATAAATAATATTTAGGTATTCAGTATTATGAACCATACAATTTTTAACACACCGGTCATAAAATCATTTTTGCGAGGCCTTTCCCTGTTTCTTTTTAAAATACTCGGGTGGAAAAAAACCGGGGAGCTGCCGCAGGAAGCTAAATATGTCCTGGTTGTTGCACCACACACATCCAACTGGGACGTGTTCTATGGAGTTCTTATTGCTTTCGCTTTGAAGCTTGACGCACGCTTTATAGCAAAAAAAGAATTGTTCCGACGGCCTTTCGCCCCGCTGATGAGGTGGTTAGGAGGAGTCCCGATCGACAGAGCATCGTCCAGCCATCTCGTTGATCAAATGGTAGATAATTTCAACGAAAGCAAAAAATTTGTTCTTGCTGTGGCTCCTGAAGGAACCCGTCATAAAACAAGTGGCTGGAAATCAGGGTTTTATAATATTGCGGTTCGTGCCCATGTTCCTATAGTGCTTGCGTTTATCGATTATGCGAACAAAATCGGCGGCGCTGGCCCGCTAATTCACCCAACCGGCAATATGGATTTAGACATGCAGACAATTCGGAATTTTTATCTAAATGTTAAGGGCAAATATCCACAAAATACAGGTCATTTTGTTATTATAAAACATAAAACATGAAAAATACAATCCGCCATCAGGCTGTCGACATTCTGCGTCAAATTAGCACAAGCCAGTCTTTTGCCGGAGAGTTGCTTGATGCCTGTCTGGATGCAAACTCTTTATCCGGAACACCGGATGGGCGTCTGCTCACACACCTTGTCTATGGAGTATTGCGCTTTCAGGGACATCTGGACTGGATAATATCAAAACTATACCGTGGTAATTTCGGCAGTATGGATGAAGGCATCAAGAATGTCTTGCGTGTAGGCCTCTATCAGCTTAAATTCAGTGACCGCCTTCCTGCCTTTGCTGTTGTTGATGAAGCGGTTAAATCGGCCAAAATAATTGCCCCGGCTCAAAGCGGCCTTACTAATGCCATCCTGAGAAACTATCTGCGCCAAAGCGATAGAATCTCTTTTCCTTCCTGGAAGGAACAGCCGGCCGAGCATATTGCAGCCCTTCATTCCCATCCACTCTGGCTTGTTAAAACATGGTTGAATATTTTCGGCAAAGAAGAGACACTTGCTCTTTGCAAAGCCAATAACGAAATGCCACCTCTGACAATTCGAATCAATAAATTAAAAACTTCTCAAGAAGAGCTGGAACAAAAACTCAAAGATGAAGGATTCAGCTACTCGACAACAATTTTTTCTCCAGACGGTATTGTTTTGACCGATTCTACCGGGCCTGTTCAAAAAACAGGTTTATTCCGCGAAGGACTCTTGCGCATGCAGGATGAAGGGGCGCAACTTGTATCTTATTTAGTAAACCCCAAAAACAATGATAATGTTTTGGATGTTTGCGCAGGCTCCGGCGGCAAGACAACTCATCTGGCCGCAATTCTAAAGAACGATGGACACATTCTCGCCATCGACCGCCACGAAGGAAAACTCACAGAATTAAGAAAAGAAATTGAAAGACTGGGGATTAATAATACCCAAACTAAGCAGGCTGACCTCAGCATCATGCTGCCTGACACACTTGCGGAAAAGTTTGATCAAGTTCTTGTGGATGCCCCCTGCTCCGGCACCGGAACGCTGCGGCGCAATCCCGAGATTAAGTGGCGTATCAAAACCATTGATCTGGCAAACCACACAAAAACGCAGACAATAATTTTACAAAACGCGGCAACGGCAGTTAAAAAAGGAGGTTTTTTAATATATTGCACGTGTTCACTAATGCCCGCGGAAAATGAGGATGTTATCCGTCAATTTCTTTCAAACAATCCTCAATTTACTTTAGCCCCAATCCCCGAAGCAATAAACAAGAAGCTAATTAATAAGAACGGTTTTTTCCGCGCCTATCCTCACATACACAATACGGATGGCTTTTTTGGCGCAGTATTGCAGCGCCATTAAGATACAGCTATTCGGCACCGGATTTGAATTGACGAATTAAGCAAAATAATGCTAATTGACCGTCGAACTTTCTCAGGAGGAGCATAAATGTTCTTAAAACAATTACAGGTCGGTAACATGGCAGTTTTTGCATACCTTGTCGGTGATACCGTAACAGGTGATGCGTTAGTAATTGATCCTGCGGATAATGCAAATGAAATTATTGCAGTAGCAAAAGAAAACAAACTGAAAATCAATTATATAATCAACACTCATGGCCATGTTGATCATATCGGCGGCAATGCTGAAATGCAGAAGCTGACAAACGCTAAAATAATTGCGCACGAAGATGATGCCATCATGCTTACTTCCACCCCGGCGATGATACTCAAAATGTTCGGCGCTAAACAATCGCCGCCTGCCGACATATTGGTCAAAGACGGTGCGATAATTTCCACAGGCAACATTGAGCTCAAAGTTATTCACACACCCGGCCACTCTCCCGGCGGCATTTGTCTGTATACTCCGGGATATGTCTTCACCGGCGATACTCTTTTTGTGGAAGCTGTAGGCAGAACCGATTTACCCGGTGGTTCATGGCAGACAATGTATAATTCCATCCAGACCAAACTTTTCACGCTGCCTGATGATACCAAAGTTATGCCCGGCCATAATTACGGGCGGACACCTACTTCCACCATTGGTCATGAAAAAAAGCACAACCCATCAGTTCGCTAAAGGAGCAAATCACTTATGACAAAAAATATTCAGCAAACCAATTTTCCCAAATTAAATTTTATCAATCGCGGTAAGGTTCGCGATCTTTATGCCGTACAGGAACATCTACTGATTGTCTCCACCGATCGAATTTCCGCCTTTGATGTGATCATGCCTAACCCGATACCGGGCAAAGGTGTAATTTTAAACCGCATGTCCACTTTCTGGTTTAAGCAAATGGAAGACATCATTGGCAATCACATCATATCGACAGATGTGGCATCTTTTCCCGCTGAATGTGCTCCCTATGCAGAAACTCTCGAAGGCAGGAGCATGCTGGTAAAAAAAGCCAATCCGCTGCCCGTAGAATGTATTGTGCGCGGGTATCTTTCCGGTTCCGGCTGGAAAGATTATGATCACAGCCAATCTATTTCGGGCATTAAACTACCACAAGGGCTGAAAGAATCCTCTAAACTGCCCCAGACTATTTTTACTCCGACAACAAAAGCTCCTGAGGGCGAGCATGATTCCGCTATAACGCGAAAAGAAATGGAAGATATCGTAGGGACAGAACTTACTGACAAAGTCATAAAAATTTCTTTGGCTATTTATGAAAAAGCGGCGGCAATAGCACTGAAAGCAGGGATCATCATCGCCGATACAAAAATGGAGTTTGGTCTGATCGGCAAAGAATTAATTCTCATTGATGAATTGCTTACTCCCGATTCTTCCCGTTTCTGGCCTGCTGATGACTACAAAGAAGGCCGGGCGCAAAAAAGTTTTGATAAACAATTTTTGCGTGACTACCTTCTTTCTATTAAATGGAATCAAAAGCCACCGGCACCTCAGCTTCCTGTGGAAATTATTGAAAATACCAAGGCAAAATACGAAGAAGCCCTAAAACGTCTGGTCATACAAAAGTAACTATCCAACATTAGACCTAGTTAGCTTCGCAAGTAGGATATTTCCCAATAGCCAAAGACTATTGGATAGTTCGTCCCCAAAATTTCAGTCGCAGATGACCCCATGGTGACCCTATAGTGCCCTTCAGGGTATTTAGGTTATTCAGGTTATGCGCTACGCTTCTGAAACTTGGGACTCACAACTACTGCCGCTTTAATGAGCCTTGATTTTCCGAAACGTAGTGCCCGGAAAATCTTAGAGCGAATTATCCCGCCACCTTCAAGTGGCAGGGACGAACTACACTTCGTTCTTTCTCAGCGAGTTTCATTAAAGGCTAATTTGCAGAGCATAGTACCAAGTAATACCAAGTTGCTTTCAAATATTAAGATTCGTTTTTTGAAAGCTTACTTGGTATTATGCAAAAATTAAGAACTTATTAATGTCTGATGCCTAATTGGTATAAGCTTTCAAAATTCATATTCTTTTAAAAACAACTTGGTATAAAATGATTTACCGCCTGTTATTGACTTAGACAAAATCATGACTATACTTTAAAATTGTAAAGTAAAGATATTATCCTTTTGAGGAGGCACTCTTGAACAATAGAAAACTACCGGATTATCGCTTAAAACAAAAATTTTTATATCTTGATAAAACCAGTTCGGATGATCTAATTCATTACGGTGACTTATTTTTTGAAGCGAAAGTATATTCCGATGCACTCGATTTTTACCAGAAAGCTAACCATGCTGAAGGTATCCTTGAAATTAAAAATATTGCCTTTGACAGCGGAGATGTAATGCTTTTTCAACGTGCCGCTAAAGCACTAAATCTGGAATTATCATCTCTGGACTGGGAAAATATTGGGAAAAAAGCAGTGGAATTTAAAAAATATTTCTTTGCCAGGCACGCCTTGGAGAAAACAAATAATGAAGAAATGTTAAATTCGCTTGCGAACATTATCAAAGCGGAGGAACAAGAAATCAGCTCATGACAAAAAGGGATTATTACGAGATTCTGGGAATATCAAAAACAGCCCCTGATGAAGAAATAAAAAAGAATTATCGCAAAATTGCAATGCAATGCCATCCAGATAAAAATCCTGGAGACAAAAAATCGGAAGACAGATTCAAAGAAGCGGCCGAAGCATACGAAGTGTTGAGCGACAAACAAAAAAGAGAAATTTATGACCAATACGGCCATAAAGGATTAAGCAACACAGGCTTTAGGGGTTTTGACGGATTTGACGATATTTTTACAAATTTCGGCGATATTTTTGAAGATGTTTTCGGATTCGGCAATGCGAGGGGCCATGGGAGATCGCGCTCCGCTGCGCGCGCCGGCGCTGATTTGCGCTATGATCTAAAAATTTCTTTTCTAGACGCCGCTTTCGGTCTGACCACGACTATTGATTTAGAAAAACTAAACACTTGCTCAAAATGTCATGGCAGTGGCGCCGCCCCCGGTTCATCTCCCGAAACCTGTCGCACCTGTCAGGGAAGAGGTCAGATATTACAATCCAGTGGCTTTTTCACTATCAGTTCTACCTGCCCTCATTGCGGAGGACATGGTAAGGTTATCACCAAACCTTGCAGTCATTGCAGGGGCGCGGGTAAAGAAAAAATTGTCAAATCTGTAGAGTTAAAAATTCCGGCAGGCGTTGAAACAGGTTCCCGTCTTCGTCTTCGCGGCGAAGGTGAAACAGGAGTTCAGGGAGGGCCCAGTGGCGACCTGTATGTTTTCCTGCATGTAGAAGATCATGAATTTTTTGTAAGATCAGGTAACGACATAATCTGCCGCGTTACTATAACTTTTGTTCAAGCTGCCTTGGGTGCAACGATTGAGGTCACTACGATGGAAGAAAAAGAAAAAATAAAAATCCCCCACGGCACTCAAAATGGAAAATCCTTTCGTCTCAAAGGAAAGGGCATTCCCCATATTCGTGGCTATGCCCGAGGTGATCAGATCGTTGAAGTATTTGTCCAGATACCTACGAACTTGAATAGGAAACAGGAAGAGCTTTTAAGAGAATTTGAAAAAATTAGTAATGCCACTAATTGACTTTAACCAAAACGGCTAATAGCTGTTGCATTACCGGTACCAATATGTTTTAAAATAAATGGAGCGCTTGTGAAAAAACGATAGCTGATATGCGCGGTGTTGAAGTCGCTCCTGCCAGAGAAATCGCTCAGGGTACAATTACTACTGTGATTAATGATGAAAAAGTTTATTTCGACATTAAATATAAATCTAAAAGTTTTGCTTCGGTTTCTATTCGCGTGGGCTTGATCGGAAACAAACTTTCTTCCCAGCTTTTACATGATAGAGTTGCCGAGAATCTGGCAAAAAATTAAATATCTGAAGAGGCTGTTGCTAAATAACTTAATATGAATAAAAAAATAATCCTAGGTATCCTGGTCAGCATCATCAGCATCGTATTGGTATATTTTTCCGTAAGAGGAATTAATCTGAATGATGTCTCTAGTTCTCTGAAGAAAATTAATTTTATTTATGTTCTTTTTTTCATCCTTCTTGTACTTTTAATGCAATGGCTGCGTTCCTATCGCTGGGGCGTTATTTTACAGCCAATGGAAAAGATAGATCAATTTTCTCTTTTTTCAGTTACCTGCGTAGGCTTTCTGGCAATAGCTTCAATTCCGGCTCGCATCGGTGAACTGGCCAGGCCTTATTTAATCTCTAAAAGAAGCTCAATTAATATATCTGCCGCGATGGGAACTGTTCTCGTTGAAAGAGTTCTGGATGGCTTTTCCGTACTGACAATTGCTTTGGTTGTGCTTTTCTACATTGACTTGCCTTACTGGATGATCATATCTACTGTTGTTGTATTTGCTATTACAGTAGGAATTTTGTGTTGTATACTGGGGTTAATCTGGCACAGAGAAAAAGCCTTATATATTATTAATAAAATCCTCAACAAATTTCATGGGAAATTAGCTCATAAAATAGATGAATTAATCCATCATTTTATCGATGGTTTCCAAGTTATTACTAATATTAAAATTCTATTATATTTATTCTTTCTATCGGCTTTAGTCTGGCTTGTGGATGTACTGGCAATTTATATGTTGCTAGCGGCTTTCGGCTTTAACTTACCGGCAATAGCATCATTCGTAGTAATGATATTTCTCATAGTGGGCATAGCTATTCCCACAGCACCGGGTTATATTGGTAATTGGCATCTCGCCTGCGTTAGGGGCGTAATGATTTTTGGTTTAGCGGAAGCTGAAGCACTTTCTTTTGCGGTCGTTTACCATTTTTTATCGATGGCCATTGTAATTGTACTTGGTTTTACATTTCTCCCATTCAATAAATTTTCCATCTCCGACATGAAAAACCAATTGAATTATAAAAAAGAAGCTTAGACCAAGTAAGCCTTCAAAAATTCACATTTTAATTAGTGAGACCACAATTGCCAAAGCGAAGTAACCTGAATAACCTAAATACCATGAAGGGCACTATAGGGTCACCATGGGGTCATCTGCGACGTGGTTTTGAAAGCAACTTTGTATTATGCCTCATCCTTTGTCACAACTTTAAGGCTTTTAATTTTCTTGTGCAAATTACTACGCTCCAAACCAATTGCTTCTGCTGTTCGAGAAATATTGCCTTCATTTTCTTCTAATTTTTTAATGATAAATTGACGTTCAAAATCCATCTTAGCATCTTTTAGTAAGTCGGTTGCAATGACTACCGAATCACCGGAGGGCATGCCATTTTCTATTTTAGCATTAAGCAACGGAATATCTTTGGCCGTAATTTCGTTGGATGGCGTTAGAATGATAAGTCTCTCAATAATATTTTTCAATTCGCGAACGTTACCCGGCCAATCATGTTGCATCAGCAAATTGAGGGCATCATCCGTTAAGACTTTTCGCGTTTCTCCTTCTTTAGCCGAGAAATCCAGTAAAAACCGCTGAGCCAGAAGTTTTATGTCTTCCTTTCTTTCCCGAAGATTTGGAACACGCAAGGGGATTACATGCAAACGATAATAAAGATCCTGCCGGAAATTGCCCACTTCCATTTCCACTTCCAGGTCTTTATTAGTAGCAGCTAAAACTCTCACATCCATATCAATCAGCTTGTTTCCGCCTACACGTTCAAACTTCTTTTCCTGCAGAATCCGCAGAATCTTCGCCTGCGCCTTCAAGCTCATATCGGCCACTTCATCAAGAAAAATTGTTCCTTCATGAGCCATGTCAAATTTACCACGCTTCTTTTCCGTTGCCCCGGTGAAGGCTCCTTTTTCATGGCCAAACAACTCACTTTCAATAAGCTCTTCCGGTATCGCCGCACAATTAACTTCAACAATCGGCTTATGTGATCTTCGGCTCAGATGATGGATAGAACGGGCCACCAATTCTTTGCCCGTACCGTTTTCTCCCATGATCAGAATCCAAGCGTTTGTCGGTGCAACAATGTTGATCATCTCTTTGAGTTCTGTTATTACCTGAGAGTTACCGGTAAGTTCGTACTCATGAGACACCTTTTGCTTTAATAATATGTTTTCTTCTTCCAGTCGCACTAAATTAAGCGCGTTATTAACAATAATGATAACTTTGTCCAAAGAAAGAGGCTTCTCTATAAAGTCAAAAGCTCCTAATTTAGTCGCTCTCACCGCTGTTTCAATGGTGCCATGACCGGACATCATGATTACCAAAACATTGGGGTGAGCTGCTTTTATAGCTTTGAGCGTCTCCAGGCCATCAATTCCCGGCAACCAAATATCTAGCAGCACAAGCTGTGGCATTTCTTCTTCAACGACTTTTATTGCTTCTTCGCCGCTGCCAGCCAAAAGAACCTGATAACCTTCATCATTCAAAATTGCCTTTAACGATTGGCAAATGCTTACTTCATCATCAACTACAAGAATCGTATCGTTCATAATTATTACTCATCCATTTATTTTATGTTTTTTTAACATATATTTTATGCTTCGGGAACCGGTAATTGAAAAGATACTATCGTTCCAGTTGGTTTATTGTCGGCGACACTGACCTGACCATGGTGATCAAAAATGATCGATTTAACAATGGCCAAACCCAAACCTGTCCCCGATTTTTTTGTTGAAAAATATGGCTCAAACATTTTCCTTTTATTGCTGTAGGGAACTCCCGCTCCATTATCGGCCACAATTACAATGGCCATGTGCTGAGTTTCTTCATAATTTACAGCAATTTTTATCTCTCCTTCTTTTTTAATTGCCGCAACGGCATTATCAAGTAAATTTATCATAACTCTGTTGATTTGTTCAGCATCAATGTTTAATTTTGGCAATCCATCGGCAGGCTTAAATTCAATAACAATATCCTTGTGAGCATCTTGAAAGAGTAAAACAGCATCGGCAACTACTGAATTCAAATCGTTGGGCGCAGGCGTGGTCACAGGCATACGGGCATAACGGGAAAATTCATTAACCAGATTTTTTAGCACCTCGACTTGATCAATTATCGTTTTCGTACACTCTTTAAAAACAGACCCGTCTTCTCCTAACTTGTCACCATATTTTCGCTGTAATCTTTGCGCGGAAAGTTGGACAGGCGTAAGCGGATTTTTGATTTCATGTGCCATACGTCTGGCAACCTCACGCCAGGCGGCAGCACGCTCAGCCTTTTGTATCTGAGTTAAATCTTCGAATACTACCACGCCGCCGGAATCATTACCCTCCTCATCTCGAATCGCTGTGATCGTCACGAGTACATTAAGAATTCTATCCTTAAGAACCAATTCCAACTGTTTTTCTAACGAACTTTCATTAGTTTCTTTCATTTCCTCTAAAAAATCATCCAATAGAGCCAGATGCTCAGGCATGACCAGTTTGCGATAATTTTGGTAAAGAATCTCGTCCGCTTGGATTTGAAGCATTTTTTCAGCCGCACTGTTAATTGTTGTGATTATTCCACTCCTGTCCACGGAAATGACTCCTGCGGAAACATTGCGCAAAACAGTTTCCATATATTTACGCCGCTGCTCCAGACTCACATTTGCTTCTTCCAAGCCAGTCTTACTTTTCTTTAAATCCATGGTCATTTGATTAAATGATTTCACTAAGAGACCAATTTCATCATCCGCTTCGATGTCAATGTGAGTATCCAAATCTCCCTGAGTAATCCTATTTGTAGCCAAGGCAAGATCCTGCATAGGAACTGTGATTGCTTTGGCCAGAGCAAGTCCAAACCATGTCGCCAGGAAAATAATTAACAAAGTCACAATGGATAAGGTAATTATATAATTCATTTTAATAGGTGTTTTAAGAAGTTTTATTTGACCATACTGTTCCGACGAATCAGCAATACTCCTAAGTTTATCCACAAAACCTTTAGGTATGCTGTAGCTTACGGAAACACGGCCGATTACTTCCGAAGGTACTGCATAAGAAAAAACGGGAACTACACCGAAAACTGTCTCACCGATATTGGTTGGTTGGACAGTGGATACTTCTTTACCTGAATATATATCTTCCAGCATTTTAGGTTCAAGTTTTACTGGAACTAGTTCCGAACCTTCATTATCGGGAAAAAGCATATTCTCTTTTTGGAAATCAAAATAAATCTCAACCTTGCCAACTTTGTAATTTTTTTGCCGCTGGCCGATGAAGCTTTTCAAATAATCAACTCTTTCACTCTCATAAAGATGATTTTTTGTAATATCTGCGCTGATTTGACGGGCATTGTACTTAGCCTGTTCCGCCATTTGCTGGTAATAAACTTGAGCCACTTCCAACGACCGGTTCAATGCATCACCTATCTTGATGTTAAACCAGAACTCCATGCTGTAAGAAAGAAAATTAATAGCAAACAAAAAAAGCAATATTGTTGGGACAAGTGATAAACCTACAAAAGCAGCTACCAGTTTTGTCCTTAACTTGGAACCGATAATACCCTGACGACGCTCGTAAAACAATTTGACCACATTCCGAACAATCAGGAAAAGTAAGAAAATTATGAGGATTACATTAATGCTGGTAAGGCCGTAAACGAGTATATTTGTGGTTATGGATAATTCATCACGTTGGGCGAATTTGCTGGCGATTAAGGTGAACGCTATGGCTACAGCACCTAAAATTATAATAACGATGCGCTCACGGCGGCGTTTCCTTAACTCTTGTTCATCAATGTAGGCATTCTGTTTTTTATTTTTCATTTTTTTGAGCAGATTAGTTAATTAATTTTTGCTAATACGGAACTAAATTATCAATAGAAAAAATCTTTTTTGTACCAGGCTGTTTCAAAATCCCAGAAAGAAACAAAGAAAAAAACATATTCCATATATAACGGCAGGCGCACCTTATCCATTTTTACTCTTATTTTTAAATAATACTGGTTTCCCTTTTCCAGTGCGGCAAGAGGCGAGGCAATAATCCCGTTAAAATCAGCCATTGCTTTCTGAGCACTTTCAAAATCAGGAAAAATCACAGGATCGAGATCACCATTTGTATATATGCTAAACGTTTTTTTCAGGTTGTCATATTTGATGGTACGTTTGATTTCATTACTGACTATTGATTTATTCCAAATTAACAATCTTTCCCTATAAACATCAAGCTGAAGCGTGAATACTGTAGGAACTCCTGCTAAAATGGCTGATTCCATCTCGGTTTTAAAACAATCTACACATCGTGTATATAAAAGTAGATTTTCCGAATTATTACTAATCAAAATATCGGCAATTTCAGGTTGACCTCCCCGCCCCTGTGCCGGGAAAGATAAGATAGAAAAAACAACAAACAGGGAAACACAAACACTCTCGATAAATATCTTTCTAATCATTTTCATTCCGATCATTTTCTAAAGGATCAAGGCAAGCATTTGGTTTTGCTGTACCAGATTGCCATTTGTTTATTACAAAAAACTGAAATATTTAGAATGTAGTATACTAGGTAACCTAAACATAAAAATCAAGGTTAATTTGGGTTTGTAACAATATTACTGATAGATAAAATGCTTTAGACTTGAACTGCATCAAGTATCCGAAATGACGGAATCTTTAAAGATGTCAGTTTATGTTTGACTTCTTCCTTATTGTTGCAACTGATTATTTCCCAGCAATCTTGATTACGCATAAGCTCTTTAAGAAGAAGGTTATTTAACCGATGACCGGATTTGTACGCAACAAAATGACCGATTATCGGCATTCCCAGTAAAAACAGGTCACCTATTGCGTCCAGAATTTTGTGTTTGACAAATTCATCGGGCATACGCAGTCCATTTTTATTGATGATTTTGTCATCATCCAATATAATGACATTATCGAGTGATCCTCCAAGTCCTAAACCTTTTGCCTGTAGATATTCAACTTCTCTTAAAAAACCAAATGTCCGTGCACAGCAAATTTCCTTTTCATATTTCTCGTCTGAAAAATTCAGGCTATATGATTGCCTTCCGATCGCAACATGCTTAAAATCAATTTCATATGATATTTTAAATTCTGCTGCAGGCAGTAAAACTGCACTTCCGTCACCCTCCTTGACAGAAACAGGTTTTTTAATCACAAGGATTTTTTTAGTTTTTCCCTGCACATGCGTTCCTACTTCTTTCAACATATTAACAAAAGGAAGTGCGCTGCCGTCCATAATGGGAATTTCAAAAGAATCAAGTTCAATTACAGCATTATCCACTCCCATTCCGCTGAATGCGGAAAGAATATGCTCAACTGTTGATACAGTAACCCCATTTAAACCTAGTGAAGTAGCCAATGTTGTATCGGATACTGTATTAAAATCAGCAGGTATAGGCATGGCATCAGGTATATCCTTGCGAACAAAAACAATCCCAACATCCGCTGATGCCGGTTTAATTTTCATATTAACTTTGCGGCCAGTATGCAAACCCACGCTGGAGCAAATTATCTCTTTTTTTAAAGTACGCTGCCAATGCATAGATTCCCTGGAAATAGAAAGATAAACTTTCTACAGCAATAACTATACCATATCAATTACTTTATCTTGTTAAATATAAGAACCCGTAACAACAGTTGTTTCATCGCATAGCAATTTTATTACGAGTAAATATTTATGTTTATTTGTGTTGATAATACCACAGTCGATTAACTGAATTAAAAAATATTTATAGTTGAAACTCCAATTTAATAAGACACCAAAGCTTGCTATGATGGTCATAACCGCGATTTACAGAAGCGTTCCTTTTCGCTGTATATGCAGCCGCAGTAATTCTGGCGATACATGTCCAGTTCTTTTGAAATTTTTATGCCTTCATCCCAGCCAACACGAAAATCTTGATAATAAAAAGGAATTCCCATCTGCTTACCCAAATTCTCGCCAATTTCTCTAATCTCGTCGTGTTTCTGGTGTTTACTATAGAGCAATGTGGTTGTAAAACCGTCATAATTTTCATTTTGGGCGAGCAAAGCCGTATATTGCAAACGATTCAGCAAACAATAATCGCATCTTTGATCTTCTTTAAAAGCGACCTGACGTAGAAATTCTTCCATTGAATAACTCTCAGGCCAGACTATCTGCAAAAAGGACTTTTCGGCATAATCATGCAGTGTTTGCCTGCGCCTTTGGTATTCCTGATATGGATGTATATTGGGATTGAAAAAAACTCCGACGACTTCATGTCCGGAAGTTCTCAATTCTTTGAGCGGATAAATCGTACAAGGTCCACAACAAGTGTGCATTAATATTTTCATAAAGTTCGCCTTGAACAACTTGATGTTAAAAGAGGTCCTTTTGTTCGCCTGCATCCTTAAGGCCAAAATGTTCATAAGCTTTTGCGCTGGCAATTCTTCCCCGGGCAGTTCTCTGCAGATAACCTTCCTGGATCAAATAGGGTTCATAAACATCTTCAATAGTAATTTTTTCTTCACCAATGGCCGCAGCCAGACTCTCAACGCCTACCGGTCCACCATTAAATTTTGCAATCAGGGTTAAGAGCAGTTTCCTGTCCATTTGATCAAAGCCCTTTTGATCAACATCAAAGGCATCCAATGCCGCCCGCGCTATACTCCCATCAATAGTTCCATCTGCCTTGACTTCGGCATAATCGCGGACGCGTTTCAGCAATCGGTTGGCAATACGCGGAGTACCTCGCGCACGCCTTGCAAGTTCCTCAGCGCCTTCACCTGTCAGTTTTACTCCTAAAATGGCGGCAGATCTCTTGATAATTATCATCAGTTCTTGCGGCGTATAAAATTCCAAGCGGAAGTGCATACCAAACCGATCGCGCAGTGGCGACGTAAGCGAACCGGCGCGGGTTGTCGCTCCAACCAGAGTAAATTTTGGGATATCGAGTTTCATGGAGCGCGCCGAAGGCCCCTGACCGATTAAAATATCAATGTGGAAATCCTCCATGGCCGGATATAATATTTCTTCCACAACATGAGAAAGCCTGTGGATTTCGTCAATAAAGAGGATTTCATGTTCCTGCATATTGGTTAAAATCGCGGCCAAATCACCCGGTCTCTCAATAACCGGACCAGAAGTAACTTTTATATCTACACCCATCTCTCTGGCAATAATGTAGGCTAACGTTGTTTTTCCCAGTCCCGGCGGGCCATAAAGAAGAACATGGTCCAGCACACCTCGGCGTTTTTTCGCTGCTTCAATAAATATCGCTAAATTGCTTTTTACCTTCTCCTGCCCCACATATTCGCTAAACTTCGATGGTCTCAGACTACCGTCCATGATAAATTCTTCATCTTGGCAAACAGGATTGATTAAGGGGTTTTTGATTTGTGTTTCCATCTTTAGATTCCTTACTAACCCAAGTTATACCAAGTAGCTGTCACATGTTCAAAGTTTGAATTATAGGGCATAATACCAAGTAAGCTTTAAAAAATTCATATTTTTATTAGCGAGACCCCAGTTTCATAACCTGAAACTGGTTGGTCGAACTATCCCGCACAGCGGGGTTTTGCAAGCAACTTGGTATTAACCGGCAAGAATTTTCAATGTGTTCTTCAAAAGCTGATCCATAGCCAGTTCCTGCTCGGCTGCCTGCAATACCTTGTCTATAGCATCTTTGGCAGCATGACTTTTATAACCCAGATTAACTAGAGCGGAGAGCGCATCTTCCTTAACGACTTCAGCAGCTTTACGTTGCATATCAGCCGGCGCAATATTCTCCGCTATCATTTTTTTAATTACTTTTTCCTTAAGTTCAAGTATTAAACGTTCGGCCATTTTTCTTCCAAAACCAGGAATGCTGACCAGTTTTCCCAAATCGCCGCCCGATATTGCCTGCAGTAAATCGTTTGCCGAAATACCTGACAGAATATTCATCGCGATTTTTGGTCCAATGCCACTTACCGAAATCATCAACTGAAAAAGTTCCCGTTCCTCAATGCTGTAAAAACCAAATAAGCTTATGGCATCCTGTTTTACATGAGTATGGATATGTAATGTAACCACATGCCCTAAATCAGGCAGTTCATAATAAGTCGTCAGTGGGATG
Organism: Syntrophaceae bacterium; assembly: GCA_025355345.1. Taxonomy (GTDB): domain Bacteria; phylum Desulfobacterota; class Syntrophia; order Syntrophales; family Smithellaceae; genus FEN-1160. The sequence goes on along the minus strand of JANXZU010000047.1, from coordinate 1,757 downwards.
AAGACACGATAGCCAACGCCTTGCGTATCAACAACAACGTGAGAAATACCTTTATAAGCGATCTTCCCCCTGATTAAGGCAATCATTAGACTGGTTGCTCCTTTAAAAAATTAGCATGGCAAATGGCAACAGCCAGTGCATCGGCGGCATCCGCCGTTGGTAGCACAGGAAGTTTTAAGATAGCTTTAACCATTATCTGTACCTGTCTTTTTTCCGCCCTTCCATAGCCAACAACAGCTTTTTTTACTTCCAGAGGGGAATATTCAAATACAGGTATACCTTTATCGGCACCGGCAAAAATAATAACACCCCGAACATGAGCTTGTTTAATCAGACTGCGAACATTTTTCCCGTAAAAAATATTTTCTAACGCAATCGCCTGCGGACTATTCTGAACAATTACCTCAGACAGATTCTTATAGATAGAACTTAATACTGTGGATAAAAGTGAATCTTTTTTTGGTTTAACTTCACCATGGATGATATGTCGCAAATAATTGCCTTTTTTATCAATTACGCCATAACCGGTAATGTGGCTGCCCGGATCAATTCCTAAAATTAGCAATTTTCATCCCGCAATAATCAGTTGAACTTCTTATACCCAGTTGTTTCCAAACATTAAAGAGTTAATTTATTGGGCATAACACCAAGTAAGCTTTCAAAAAGTTATATTTTTTTTGAAAGCAACTTGGTATTAACTTAATTTTTCCATTACATCATCATCTATATCAAAATTCGCATAAACGTTTTGCACATCGTCATTATCTTCGAGCTTTTCCATCAACTTCAGCATTTGTTCCGCTTTGTGAGCATCTAACTTCACAGTATTAGAAGGTATCATCCCGATACTGGCTTCCAAATGCTTTATCCCTTTTGCGTCAATTGCTTTTTTAACTTTTTCAAATGATGCCGGATCAGTAATCACTTCGAATTCATTACCATCACTTATAACATCTTCCGCTCCGGCCTCCAGAGCCAGTTCCATTAGGGTGTCTTCCTCAATGATTTTCTTATCAATGACAATATTCCCTTTTTTATTAAAAATCCATGCTACGCAACCATTTTCCCCAAGGTTTCCTCCATGTTTAGCAAGTATATGCCTAACTTCCGCGACAGTTCTGTTTTTGTTGTCTGTCATAATTTCAACAAGAACCGCAACACCACCCGGGCCATAACCTTCGTACGTAATTTCTTCAAAATTTGCAGCACCTTCACTGCCACCCAATCCTTTTTTAATCGCCCTTTCGATATTATCCTTGGGCATATTTTCTTCTTTGGCCGCCATAACGGCTTGTCTGAGCCGTGAATTGCCTTCAATATCACCGCCACCAAGCCTCGCCGCCAGAGTTATTTCCTTGATTATCTTCGTAAATATTTTGCCGCGTTTGGAGTCAATGGCTCCCTTTTTTCTCTTGATAGTGCTCCACTTAGAATGGCCGGACATGATTTTTCTCCTGTAAATATTTTAAAGCAAATCTCTTTTTTTAAATAGCACAAGGCAATAAGCTTGTAAAGTTAATTACATCGTTAAAACAGAGACAATAATCTCAGATGATGCGTTTGTAAATAACAACTAGATATGTGTATCAATGGCGAGATTGGCTAATCTGTCGGCATGGCTGTTATGAGAACGCAGAACATGCTTAACATGGATGGCGTTAAACGAAGCAAGCAGGCCGCGTACTTCATTCATCAATACTTTTAAGTTTTCGTTCTTAACACGATAGGAACCGTTGATCTGATTGGCCAGAAGCTCG
>JANXZU010000006.1 GCA_025355345.1 Syntrophaceae bacterium | reverse complement strand
CAGGTTATCGATTGAAGCAACATAACCTTTACGGTGTATCTGAAGATGCCCTAGCATGGAATCGGTGATCTGGCCGATCATCATGGCTTTGAAAGATCCGGTGACCGAGACAAAGACCAGGACGAAAACAACACCGATGGTGATGAGAGATGCTGTCAGCAGAGTTCTTCTTTTATAGCGGATGAGATTACGGATGGCGATTTTAAAAAGATTTCTCATGGATTTATTCCTCCTTTCGTTTCTTTTCCGGTCAGCCTGCCGTCTTCCAGACGGAAGATGACCTCTGCCTCGCTGACAATTTTGGTGTCATGGGTGGAGAAGATGAACGTTGTTCCGAAATCGTCCCGCATTTTCTTCATCAGGGCGATAACAGCGTGGGCTGTTTGGGAATCAAGGTTTGCCGTGGGTTCGTCAGCCAGGACCAGGGCGGGATTGGTGACCAGTGCGCGGGCAATGGCTACCCTCTGTTTCTGGCCTCCCGATATCTGATGCGGGTACTTGTTGGCCTGATCTGTCATGTCGACTGCCGCTAGCAGTCTGGTAATCCGCTCTTTGCGTTCCTGCGGCGCTATGTTCTGAACCATGATCAGCGGGTATTCGATGTTTTCGTAAACAGTTAACACGGGGATCAAGTTGAAATCCTGAAAAATGAAGCCGAGATGTTTGCCTCGAAAAGCCGCGCTATTAGCCCGATCAAGCCCGATGACATCTGTGTCAGCGATGCGGAGGTTTCCCGATGATGGTTTGTCCAGGCAACCGATAAGATTAAGAATGGTTGTCTTGCCGCTGCCCGAAGGGCCGACAAAGGAAACAAAGGAGGCGGGTTCAATTTCAAAGTCCACGTCGCAAAGAGCGTGAACAACTAAGTCTTCTGTTTGATAATCCTTGGTGATGGAATGTGCTGCAATCAATGCCATTTTTTATTTGTCCTTTCTTCTTTTGATTGGATGGGACATAGTTGCAGTTTCGCTTACGTGCATTCTCCGCAACTCGTACGGTTATTATCCAAGTGATTTAAATTAGCAAGCAATATGCCAATAAAAACGAATATATAACATTCTTGATATATATTTGAATATCCTTGTTTTGGACAATTTTGTAGGACTCTTTATTTAGTGTCGAGGTAAATGACGTCACGGTTATTATTACCTTTTATTAATTGCAAAAATATTTATATCCTAAATTGCAGCATGAATATCATCCAAGGTTCCTAATGATAATTGGCCAACTTTAAAATATATTCTGCAAGAAAATGATCTGCTGTCTCTGTGACTGGATACAATGTATCCATGTGGGTAATCAGATGGATACATTGTATCCATAGGCTTTTTTTACATTCAGATGCTGTTTCTCTTTTTTATTTCATTGATAAAATCTTTAGCTATATAGCCTCTCAAGTAATCGGCCAGTCCGAGAAGTCCCTCAATAAGATTTTTTTCATAAAGCGATAAAAAGAGCAAGGTTATTTTTTCAATGTACGCAGGTGTGTTTTCAATTGTGTCAGTCCATTCCAGATTTCGTCATCACCAACGTATTTTTTTACATCTTTCGGCGAATACTTGACGACACAGGTAGGGGTTCGATTCACATCATTTTCCTTGATCACGATGCTGAGCTGCTGAAAGACAGGCTTTTCGTCATAAGGTTTCCAGGCGATCATCTGTTGCGAAAGATAGTCCAGCATGACATTCTCTTTCTGAATATTATTAACCTGGGCCGCGGAAAACAAGGATGCACGGATTCTCAAAAGCTCTTTGTCGTTGACTCCGGAATTGACCGCGTAAAGGTAATATTTTGCATACATCGGTGTCGTCTGTGAAAAAGGCACATCGATAAAGGTGATCTTGACAAGGCCTGTGGCTATCAATTTTTTAAATAGCGGTTCGGCTTTTGTATCTATTTTGCGGCAGGGCGGGCAGAAATAATCGGTAAACATTACAATTTCATATTTCCCTTTGCCTAGAGATGGAATTAATCTAGCCGAATCTTGTCCATAGGCAGGTGTGACAGAACCGGAAAATGTCAACAGGACAGAAAGGTATCCCAGAACACTAAAGAAAAGTAACGGCAACTTATTTATTTTAAACATTGGAAAATTCACCTCCCCTAGAAAATATAGCCACATCCTGTGACGGTTTTCGCGCCAGGCTGATGGAACTTCGTAGTTAATTATAAACGATAAAATCAGCATTATTGAAAACGCCAGGCAAAAAGGGCAATAGACGTTGTTTTGCACCTGAAAGGCATACAAATGGACTTCCACGCCGAGACCAGCGGCCAGCATTGCGCGCACAAAGGGCGTTTGCTTGAAAGCTGCAAAAAGAATAATGGCTACCATATAGGCGCTGCCGACCCATTTGAGATCGATGCCAAAAATATCTCCCTTCAGATAACTGCATGTCGTATTGCAGTAATCGTAATACGCCATGATTCCGATGCCGACCATCGCCAGCACAATGGTGACGATGTGACGATATTTTTTAACGCTTTCTGTTATCTTCATTATTTCTGTCCTCCTTAACATTGCGTCTATTGCTTAAAGTATTTTTCCTTAAATTTCAACCCCACGGTTACCAGGCCGATCATCACCGGAACTTCCACCAGTGGGCCGATGACGGCGGCAAAGGCAGCGCCGGAATTGATGCCGAAGACGGCAATGGCCACGGCAATCGCAAGTTCAAAGTTGTTGCTTGCTGCTGTAAAAGCCAGGGTTGTTGTTTTGGAGTAATCCGCACCCAATTTCTTGCCCATATAGAAAGACACCAGAAACATAACTACAAAATAGATGAGCAGCGGGATGGCGATGCGCACGACATCCAGCGGCAGCGTAATGATCAGATTGCCCTTCAGACTGAACATAACGACGATGGTGAAAAGCAGCGCGATTAGAGTGAGCGGGCTGATGAGCGGCACAAAGCGCGAATGATACCTGTCTTTTCCTACGAGCTTTACGCCGACGAGGCGGGTTAATGCTCCGGCAATAAAGGGAATGCCCAGATAGATAAAAACGCTTTCGGCAATCTGCCGGATGCTCACGTCAACGATGCTGCCGGAAAATCCAAAATAGGGCGGCAGCACTGTAATAAAAAACCAGGCAAAAGCGCTGTAAAAAAGAACCTGAAAAATACTGTTGAAGGCAACCAGGCCTGCGGCATATTCCGTATTACCTTTAGCCAGTTCATTCCAGACAATAACCATCGCGATGCAGCGAGCGAGCCCTATCATAATTAAGCCCACCATATATTCGGGCTTATCCGGTAGAAACACAATCGCCAGGATAAACATTAAGACCGGCCCGATCAGCCAGTTTTGAACAAGCGATAGACTAAGGACTTTCCCGTTACGGAAAACTTGCGGCAAGTCCTCGTATTTCACTTTTGCAAACGGCGGATACATCATCAAAATGAGTCCCACGGCAATGGGGATATTGGTTGTGCCCACTTGAAATTTATTAATGAAGGCCTCGACACCGGGGATAAAATAGCCCAGCCCCACACCCAGAATCATGGCCGCAAAAATCCACAGAGTCAGAAAGCGATCCAAAAATGATAATTTACCGGCAATATGTTCCGTCATAAATGCCTTCTCAAGTAATAATTTCT
>JANXZU010000011.1 GCA_025355345.1 Syntrophaceae bacterium | reverse complement strand
GAGAGTCAACCGTCCCAGCAATTTAGCTGTGGGATCGCCCATTTTATAGGCAACCCAGCCGTGAGCCAACTCATGAAAGATCACTGAATATAATAGTAACACCGACAATATTACAAACGCCAGCGGATCTTTAATTAATATCTGTATAAGTCCCACAGTTCATCCCCTCAATTTCTGTTTTGCTCTTTATACAATATTTTTCAAGCTTACAAGAACATTAATCCCGCGACTATTACTGCCGAAGCGAGCATATATTGCAGCACTTTGAAAAAATTACTTCATCGTCTCCTCATCGTCGCCAATGCATATTTTATGGCGCGACGACTTGATTACTCTTCAAAATCACAGGAGAATCTTCGTGCGCCACGGGATGAGGAATATATGACAATTGATTTTGTGTGTCAAAGTAATTCTGACCGCAAAATATGGGTAGTTGTTGCTGCTGAAAAAAAGCTTGACAAAGAGAGCTCACTTTCATACAGTTGTTTGAAACATCTGTTTTAAATATTATTATGAACGACAAAAAAACAACATCAAAAACACGCGACGCCATCATGGAAGCAGCAGGTGAGATATTCGCCGAAGAGGGCTATCCCAAGGCAACCGTTCGGGATATCTGCCGGCAGGCAGGCGCAAACATTGCCGCCATTAATTACCACTTCGGGGACAAGAAAGGTTTATATCTGGCCGTCCTGAAACATTATCAGGAGATTGCCTTCCAGACCTATCCGCCGAATCTAGGTATAGAAAAAACACAGAGCCCCGAAGAAAAACTCCGGGCATTTATCCGGTCGTTTCTTCTACGAATCATGGATGACGGCCGCCCCGCCTGGTTCGGTAAACTACTTGCCCATGAATTCATGGAACCGACCTGGGCATTCGATATCCTCGTGGAAGAGACAATTCGTCCTTCTTTTCAAATTCTCACCAGTATTGTGGCCGCAATCATCGGCAAAGGAAAGAAGGAAAGAAAAGTGCTGCTTAGTTCCATGAGTATCGTAGGTCAATGCCTCTACTTCCGTCATTCCCATCCGGTTATCTCCAGACTTTTCCCCGGAGAAATTTTCGGCTGCAAGCAAATTGACGAATTAACGGATCATATTACCGGCATTTCTCTGCATGGACTCCTGCAGGATAAAAGAGCAAAACATCAACAGGTGAAGATATGCAAAAGATAATCATTTTGATCGTAACATTTATATTTACATTTCCCATGATGGCGAGGGCAGGCGATCCTCTGACTCAAGGCGCTGCCCTCAATCTCAAGAGATGCATCGAGATCGCACGGGAAAAACACCCAAGCCTTAAGGCCTCCGCAGGTGCCATCAAAGCAAACGAAAGTAAAGTCGGACAGGCCAGGGCCAACTATTATCCCCAGATCAACTTGTCCACTAGTTATCAGCGAGTCGGTCCAAATTCCCAGCCCGGCAGTATCCCCAGCAACAGCACGGACACTTACGATCAATATTCAACCAATGTCAACGTCGGGATGACCCTTTTTGATTTCGGCAAAACATCCACCCAGGTGAAGATCCAGGATCTAACCGTCAATGCATCCCAGGCTGATTATGACGACGTCATGGCCCAAGTCGTCCTGAACGTGAAAAACGCCTACTATAATCTTCTTCAGACTCAACGGAACCTGGATGTCGCCATCGATACGATGCACCAGTTCCAGCAGCATCTCGATCAGGCCAACGCATTTTTCCGCATCGGCACCAAACCGAAATTCGATGTGACAAAAGCGGAAGTTGATTACGGCAATGCCCGGCTCAATGTCCTGAAAGCGGAAAACGCCGTGCGCGCCGCCCGTATAAACCTGAAGGACGCCATGGGTATCCCGGAAAATGCCGATTTTGCCATAGTAGACAATCTGGCCTTTCAAAAGAGCGACCTGCAACTAAACGATGTCTTGAATACGGCATATTCAAATCGCCCCAATCTCCGTTCCGTAATCGCCAAGCGTGAGGCTACGGAAAAATCTATTGATCTGGCCAAAAAGGGCTACTATCCAGTTTTGTCGGGCAGCGCAGGATATGGATATTCCGGAACAGACTTTCCCCTTGGCAGCGGTTGGAATGCGGGCGCTACACTAAGTTTTCCCCTCTTCACCGGCCTATCGACAAAATATCAGGTTGATGAAGCCAGTGCCAATCTCGA
>JANXZU010000009.1 GCA_025355345.1 Syntrophaceae bacterium | reverse complement strand
GATGACCTTTAGGTGACGTACTTTGTTTCTGAAGTTTGGGTCTCATTACAACTTGCCAATTCCGCCTCTCTTCGGCATTGGAGTTTCACAATGATAAAAACTATTTTCTGGAAAAATAATGCCGTTGTGCTGATTGATCAGAATGCTCTGCCGCAAATCGAACGGCACGTAGTCTGTACAAATTACCGGCAGGTAATTTCAGCCATAAAAGATTTGACTGTGCGCGGCGCTCCCGCCATCGGTGTTGCCGCAGCGATGGGAGCAGCTCTCGGCGCTCTTTCTATTGAAGCAATGCCGCCCGAAAAATTCCAAATTAAATTTAATCTGATTTGCGACCACATCGCCAAAGCCAGGCCAACCGCTCGCAATCTTTTCTGGGCATTGGAACGCATGAAGGAATGCTTGGATGATGCTATCAGTTCCGGGAAACAAAATTTAGCGGCCCGGCTCGTTTCAGAAGCCAAACGCATTTGCAGTGAAGATATAACTATTAATCGTCAAATGGGAAAACATGGCAGTGTGCTTCTTGCCGACGGCGATAATATTTTAACTCACTGCAATGCCGGGGCACTGGCTACAGCCGGTTATGGAACCGCCCTTGGAGTGATTCGTGCAGCCAGAGAGCAGGGCAAAAAGCTGCACGTCTATGTGGATGAAACAAGGCCGGTGCTGCAGGGAGCAAGGCTCACCGCCTGGGAGATGAAGAAGGAAAAAATTCCCGCCACCTTAATTACGGACAACATGGCCGGCTTCCTGATGCAGCAGGGAAAAATTGACAAAATCATTGTCGGTGCGGATCGCATTGCCGCCAATGGCGATACGGCTAATAAAATAGGTACCTATTCTCTGGCGGTTTTAGCAAAAGCTCATGGCATTCCTTTTTATGTTGCCGCCCCTCTTTCCACTTTTGATTTTTCCATTAAGACAGGTGCGGAAATTACAATCGAAGAGAGAAGCGGCGATGAAGTGACAAACTTTCGTGGCGTTTCCACCGCGCCAAGGGGGATGAAGGTTTACAATCCGGCCTTTGATCTGACACCAGCGCGCTATATCAGCGCGATTATTACTGAAGAAGGAATTATGACAAAGCCTTACCTCTCCTTACTTGCAGGCATTGCCAGGAAAAATAAATCATGAAATTACTGCTTTTTGATTTTGACGGCGTTCTAGTAGATTCCTTAGATGTTTATGAAAAAACCGTTACACTCTGTCTTGAAAAAATCAACCAACCGCTAACACGCGGCAGGGAAGAGTTCCGGGAACTCTTTGACGGCAATTTTTATGAAATGCTTGCGCAAAAGGGAATAAGCCTGGAAACATTTATGGCCGCTTCCGTGGATATCCTTTCACAGGTTGATTATAGCGAGATGAAGCCTTTTGATGCGATGCGTCCGGTGTTGCAGGAGCTGAAAAAGAAACATTGCCTGATCGTAATTTCTTCAAATGACACACCGACCATCCGGAAAGCACTGCGCCTGTATGACTTTGAAGATATATTTCAGGAAATTCTCGGCTCTGATTTCATGCTCAGCAAAAAAGAAAAAATACTCTATGCCAGAAAAAAATATTCGGTCACGCCGGAAGATGTTTATTATATCGGTGATACAATTGGTGATATCAAAGAAGGAAAGCAGGCAGGAGTAAAAACTGTCGGTGTCACCTGGGGCTGGCATGACAAAATAAAAATGGCCTCGTCCAATCCTGATTACCTTTTTGATGATCCTCAAGAATTACTGCAGTTGAATTGATACACATTTCCCTTTGCCATTCATGAACTAACAGAATGCCTTATCTTTAAAGGTATTTTATTCCAGGTACAAGAAATATAAATCATTCTTTTATGTAGATAAAATATAAATTTCTTTTTAATAGATATGCTAGTCATGATATGATAAAATAATTTTCAATTGTAAAAATGCATAATTTTTATAGTTGTGAGACAGAGAAAAGAAATACTATCATATTAACAATCTAAGTGGAGGGGAATTATATGACTGAAGAAAAAGGATATAAGAAAAAAACTCTTATTGCGGCATTAGTAGTAGCAGCATGGCTTTGCGTAACAATAGTTGTGCTGGGAATTTTCAAGATACACCAAGTATGGCCGGCGATGTTCACTCTATTGTTTTTCTTTGAGAAGGGCGGAGATGTTAAAAATTTGCCTAATATTTTTGTTGGTGCAGTAGTTGGACTTTTATTGGCAGCGCTTGTACCTATCGCTGTGGGAGTAATAGCACCTACTGTTGGTGTGCCGGCGGGATCGCTTATAGTTGTATTTATTTTAGTTTTCTTGATAATTGCCCTGAGCGATGTTGCCCATATGTTTTTTAATAACTACGCATTCGCTTATTTCACAATTGCTTTAATTTTTGGAAAAGAGCAATTGACCGTTCAGTGGCTGATTGTGCTCTTGGCTGGTGGAGTATTCTTTACAGGTGGTGTATTGGTTTTTGCCAAACTTCTTGGAATGAGCACTGAAGTTGATAAAAAATAGCCTGACACCTTAATTTTAATCTATTCTAACAATATTTGATATAAAGGCGGCAGTAATCACTGCCGCCTTTGCTATTTGTGAAACTCCAATTTAGTGAGTCCCAAGTTTCAGAAGCGTAGCACATAACCTGAAGGTCATCTGCGACTGAAATTTGCTGGACGAACTATCCCGGAGCGAAACGACGTGGGACTATAGCAAAGTGCATAACCTGAATGCCCTGAAGACCACTATAGGGTCACCATGGGGGCACAATAGCGTTACGCCTGGACATCTGTGAAGCATTAAAATTAGATGGCTGAGCTATACTGATCCAGCATGCGTATCATAAATCACAACTTGTTGCGGAAAACATTTTCAAAGCCTGTTATGTGGTTTCCGTAATTATCATGTTGTTTTATTAACCAGATATTTATATTAGTTATTCTTGTTCCGGTTACCACAAAAAGCTTTCGGAGTTTATGGTTGCAATCTTCTATGCTTTCCGTATACATTAGATAACAATTCCCCGCAGGGAGGTAAGTAGATTATGAACAAAAAAAATCATTCATTAATAACTCGAAGGCAGCTCGTGCAAACGGCTGCTGCTTCTGCATTATATCTGGCAATTCCCAGTATAGCCGGCTGCGAGGTATTAAGCAAGAATGAGAGTTTCGGTGCTGAAGAAGGGAAGGCATTGGAGCTGATGAATTGTAACATTATTGATGTAAAGAATGGTGTTATCAGTAGAGGCAGAACAATTACGATCCGCCGCGGTTTGATTGAAAGCATTTCCGGCAAAATTCCTTCTGTAAGCGAAGGCGCTCTGGTTCTAGACATGAAAAATTCATATCTGATTCCGGGGTTGATTGACGCTCATTGTCACTCCACATTTTCCTCCGAAGCTTCACTTAGTCTTTTTGGCGTCCTGACAACAGCTAAGCAGATTAAGCAAAATTATGTTCAGCAACTGACTTCCGGCATAACTACAATCCGTGATATGGGAGCAATGCCGGGGTTGCTTCATCATAATTTGGAACTGATTGAAAAAAAAGAATTGGCAGGGCCAAGAGTTGTCTATTGCAACTCCATCACGAATATTTACGGGAGTCATCCAGATGTTAACCTTAATGATGTCAGCATTTTTGCCGGACTGGCGATGGCGTTTAGCGGTAATCCGAATTTATGGTTTAAAGATACCGCGGAGCTGAAAGAAAAAATGAAAGCAAACATCAAAGGTGGCGCGTCTTTTATCAAATTGACTATGGATAATAAATCATTGCTGTGCGGCAAATCCGCAATACCGGTATATACAGACGAGCAATTGAAGGTCATCTTTGAATTTGCGCAGGAGAATAATATGGCTATTGCCGGTCATATACACAGCAAATTCGGATTTGACCGCGCATTGCATTACGGCATCAATTCCATGGAACATACTATTGCCGATGCTGATCTCACGGATAAGGAAGTTTCCGTGATGGCTAAAAAAAATATCGCTATTGTGCCTACAATGACTGTCGCGCAAATGATGGCCTCTGAAGAAGCATATAGTGAACTACCCAAAGAATTTCGTACTGATTTCATCAAAAATGAAATGGCTGTCCGGCGTCGGTATCTGCAATCATCTTTAAATGATTTTGTTGATCCCTCGATTCATAAAAGGAATGTAGAAGCTCTCCGTAACTTTAAGAAATACGGCTGTGAAAATATGTATAAGAACGGTAAATATATGGCCAAGCCGGATATCTATTTTAACATTCTGTTACGCGGACCAAAAAATATATTAAAAATGAAAGATGCGGGTGTGGTCATTGGTTGTGGCACTGATTCCGGGGTTCCGTTAGTATATCATGGGTCGTTATTGCGGGAGATGGAAATGCTAAACAGAATCGGATTTTCCAATAAAGAAGTGTTGCAGTGCGCTACAATCAACAACGCGGCAATTCTGAAAATGTCGGATAAAATCGGCACAATCGAAAAGGGCAAGTATGCCGATATTGTTGTGCTGAAGGAAAACCCTTTGGAGAAAATTGAAGCCTGCCGCAGGCCGCAAATGGTTATCAAAGAAGGAAATGTTTATTCTTTCAACCAGTAAAAGGGGCGTAAAATGAAGAAAGCAACTTGGCATAAGTTTACTTTATATGGAGTATGAAGAAAATGACGAGTGGAAAAAATAATTCGCTTGTAGATGTAGAAGGCTTAATGGTTGGCCACTATACTGATATCGGGGCAGCTTGCGGTGTCAGCGTTGCCATCTGTCCAGAGGGGGCAACTGCCGGTTTTGATGTGAGTGGTTCCGCGCCGGGAACGCGTGAGACGGATCTGCTGGCACCGATTAATCTGGTGGAAAAAGTTCAGGCGATTGTTCTTACCGGAGGTTCAGTTTACGGCCTTTCCGCGGCCGATGGTGTTGTGCGCTGGCTTTCTAAAAATGGTTGTGGTTTCCCTTTAGAAGCCGGCAATGTGGCGCCGATAGTGCCCGCTGCGGCATTGTTTGATTTGGGCAGAGGCGAAATATATATACCGCCGATTGAAGCTTGCTGGGGAACTAAGGCTTGTGAAAACGCCGGCGTCAATGCGTTTTTGCCGGGATGTGTGGGGGCGGGCACTGGTGCTTTATCGGGTGGCATCAAAGGTGGCCTGGGAACCGCCAGCGAAGTTCTGTCTTCGGGATTAACGGTGGCAGCAATGGTTGCCGTGAACTCTTTAGGAACGGTAATTGATCCGGCAACGGGAAAGCCCTGGGAAATCAGGATGGAGGTAGGCGGTGAATTCGGTGAGCAGGGGAAAAGATCGGTAATAATGCCTGTGCCTCCGAAAGCGGAAGCAAGCCGCAACACAACAATCGGTATTGTAGCCACCGATGCTGTTCTGACTAAAGCTCAGGCGCAGAAAGTCGCCCAGATGGCTCATGACGGTATGGCGCGGGCAATTCGGCCATCGCACACAATGTTCGATGGTGATACGATTTTCTGTATGGCGACAAACAAAAAAGACTTGCCCGATACACCGGGTTTTTTTGCCGCGCCCAAAGCAATGGCTTTAATTGAAGTGGGCAGGGCGGCGGCCGATTGCATGACCAGAGCAATTATAAGAGCAGTGCTGGAGGCGAACACTTTGCGCAATATGATCGCCTTCCGTGATCTGGCACAACGCTAACAAATTTTGCACTGCCATTATTCTTAGTTCATAGTCCGGTAATTTCCCTGTCCTTTGGATATTCCACGACAATGCCAAAAGTCAGTTCCTTTTTTTCTCCCGCTTTAAGTGGCGTCTTCCAGGTGACTGTACCATCACTTTTGACTTCATCGGGTTTGACGGACGGTTCATCGAGAGAAACCTTAATTTCTTCATCGGCTGGTACCGGCACCTGGTCTCGCAGGGTGATCGTAAGCGGTTCCTTGCGGAAGTTGTTAAGCTCAATGCTATAACGATAACTGACTCTGTTTTTACTCAAAATTCCAGCTTCCTTTTGCTGCTTAAGCTCTTCACGTTTGACGGTTATCTGATCGTCAGTCCCGAAGAACAGATCAAATTTTTCTCCGGCCGCTACTTTTTTCAGCTGTGAACTGCCGATATAGGTGTTACCCGAAAATGTATTGACCTTGCCCGGTAGAAGCTGGTAAGCGGCGCGATTAATGATTTCCGATTTTAGAAACACGTAGGGGGATAGTTTCGGAATCGCCAGAAATTCTATACTGACCGGAAGCTGCTCAATTGCAACAACCGTACCGTGCTGAGTGCCGTCAGATGGGATATCAAGTGGTCGGGGTATGTGAAAGGAGACGGAGGAATGTTCTTCACTTGGCTGCGCTGTAGCAAAGGATGCAGGGGCTTCTTCCTCAAAAGAGTCATCAGACTTAAAGCTTTCAGCCTTCATTCTGGCCGATTTTTTAGCACTCTCCGGCATCCGCGAGGACATCATCATCGGTGCCGCCATTGGTGGCTGTGGCCGGAAAAATGATATGTGCCATGGGTAGAGTTCAGGCGGAGCGCCACCGGTTGCTGGGCGCGCCGTAGAAAGGGTCAGGTCAATATTTTTCCAGTCCTCTCCTGTTTGCTGGCGTAACATTGCCCGAAACGTCAGCTGGGCTGTTTTGGTATCCGCCGCCAGACGAACATCGTAGGAAGGCTGCCACCCGGCCTGGCCAATTACGGTCGCAAGATCAAGCGTCAGGTTACCTTCACGGGTTATCTCAACTACAACCTCGACTGTTTTGGCTTCTTTCCGTAGCGAACCTGTTGATTCATCACGTTGACGGTGCAGTGCGTCGATCTTATCTTTGATAATTTTCTTTTCAGCATCTGCCTCGCGGATAAGTTCCTCAACCTTGGTAACCGATGTACTGACAAAACTTGCGGCATCCGACAATTCAGCCGAAGTGGGACGTCCAATTGCCAGCTCCTTAGATATCCTATCTCCCCAGGCAACACGTATAGATTCAAGAAATGCTTTTTGTGATGTCAGTCCGGTCTTCCGGGCATCCAGCGCGCCCGAGCGCTTCTCCAAACCTCTAATTTCCTCGTCAAGTTCATTCACTCGTTTTTCGCCGCTTTGTTCAAGAAAGACACGTTTAATCTCAAGTCCCACAATTGTTGCTTTGGCGCTTCCCTTACCTTCCACGCGGATTGAATCATCCTGGATCAGTACGGGGAGATTTTTAAAAGAGATCAGATAGCTGCCTGTTTTGAGAGGCATTGTAGCACTGCGGGAGGTAAGTGCCCGGTCTGCGTAAACTGTTACTGCAGTAATCTTTGAAGGGGCAACTATCTGTTTGAGCTCTGCGGAAAAGGAAAGATTAGGAAGCAAAAGAAACGCCAGTATGGAAACAAAACTCGTAATTTTCATGGTCATGCTCCTTTAACGACAAAGATAGATTATTTATTGATAATGTATATATATATTTTACCTATTGGAGTATATGGAGAATGACTTTGCGTGTCAAGATGATTTGAGGTGATTTTGGGTAGTTGTAGAATTAAATTGACATTTATTGGGGCGTTCTCTATACTTTAACAACAGTAAATAAGTTTCCATTACAAAAGACGAATCACGCCCCGAAAGGGAGGTCACGTCATGGCGGCAGCAAGTAATAAGCGTTGTCAAAAAATATCATATGAATCGCTTTTTAACCTGATCCGACCTGGTGATCGGATATTCATCTCCAGCGGACCAACAACGCCGATGAAGACGATCTCCATGATCATGGAATCCGAGCATCCCAATCTTTACGATCTGGAGATAATCCAGCTTGTCATTCCGGAAAGGCGATTTCTGTCGACGGACATCGACCCGCACAAATACCGCTGGAAAACATTCAATGTCGGTGAGGCCATCGCTCATGATATGCAGGAAGGGAAAGTGGACTTCATCCCGTCAAATTTTGCCGAAATTCCTTATCTGTTTCATTCCGATTCTCTGGATGTAAAAGTTGCGATCATCCAGACATCTCCGCCGGACAGTAAAGGATTTATGAATCTGGGGATTGTTGCCGACGTTGCTGATCTGGTGATCAAAAACGCGCCCATTTCGGTTGCGGAGATTAACCCCAATGTTCCCATCACCAATGGGTATACATCCGTTCACATCAATCAATTCGACTATTTCACCGAAAGTGATCAACCTCTCCTGGGCATAGATATCGTTAACCATGACGAGATTACTGATCGCATTGGCTGGCATGTTGCCAATATTATTGAAGACGATTCGACCATTGCCATCCATTTCGGGAGTGTTTACAGCGCCATCGCCAATCATCTGAAGACGAAAAAAAACATTCGCATATGCTCCCATACCGTATCTGATTGGGTCATCGACCTGATTGAATCCGGTGCCCTTGCCCTGAGTCGCGGTATTGAACATCAGGGAATCATAATGACGAGTTCCTGCTTCGGATCAGCAAAACTTTACGAGTACGTCAACAAAAATCCCTTCTTCGATTTTGTTCCTCTCTTCCGCGCCAGTTACCAGGCATTCCTGCCGACTATACCGCGTCTCGTGAGCATTATCAACGCCCGCAGCGTCGATATCACGGGTAACACAGTCGTCTTGAATCCCGGTGATTATTTTATGCCCGGATTCGAAGGGAAACTGAATTTTTCCACGGCCGCAACATTGTCCAGAGATGGGAAATCGATTGTAGCAGTCAGATCCTTGGATAATGAGGGCAACAGCAACATCGTTATTTCTCACAAAAACCGCCATGAGGTTCGCTCTACTCTGGGAACTACACGTTATATTGTTACGGAATTCGGAATAGCCAATATTGCGGGAAAGTCCATCAGAGAAAGGACGCTCTCCATAATTGACATTGCCCACCCCGACCATCGGGATGCTCTGATTCGACAGGCTAAAGAAGCGGGGTTAATTTATAAAGACCAGATCTACGTGTCCAAGTATGCCGCAGATTATCCTTATGCCCTGGAAACAGTAAAAACATTTGCCAATAACCAGGAAATTAAATTTCGACCCATCAAACCCTCTGATGAGGATATGATGCGGCGTCTATTCTATGGTTTTTCTGACGAATCAAAGTATATGCGATATTTTTCGCCGATTAAAGTAATGCCCCACAACAAGATGCAACCTTATGTCAACATCGATTACGATGCAACCCTATCCATTGTTGGTACGATTCAGAATAAGGGCAATGAGAAGATCATTGCTGAGGCTAGATATGCTTTGGATAAGGAGCGTGATCAGCACGAGATGGCCTTTGTCGTGGATGATGAATTCCAGGGGATGGGTATTGCTAAATTTATGCTCAATTATCTGTTAACGATCGCTCGTGTACGTGGAATAAAGGAGCTTTACGCTGTCACTATGCCTCAGAATAAACATATGGGGAAAGTTTTCGAGTCGGTGGAGATAAAGCCTGCAGTCATGGAAAACGACGATGAAATTGAATATGTCTTCGATCTTCGTGCGGCAAAGTAAACTTGATTCTCTTTTAACAAACGTCACTTCCTGTGAATGTGGCCTTGCCGCAATCTGCGAAGATTACCGATGGCTGTTATCTTCTAAAAAGATATTACTTGTCCAGGCCTAATGTGATTAAGAAAAAACCGGCCTTCGAAAAAGAAGGCCGGGCGTCTAGGAACAAACTATTTAATCAGTTTCAGATAATTCTTTACCAGATACTCCGCGGTTTGCAGAGCGCCTTTGGCCGCGCCCAGCTTGGTGTTATGAGCCAGGCAAACATATTTGATCCCGTTTTCAATAATCGGGTCTTTGCGGATACGGCCAACGCTGACTGTCATACCGCCGCCTTTTTCTCTGTCCATTCTCGGTTGAGGACGGAAAGGATCATCGGTAACATTAATGAGGTGCGCGGGGGAGCTGGGCAGTTTCTGTTCCGCAAAATCTTTGCCGTAATTCATCATCACTCTTTTGACATCTTCCGGCGAACAGGGTTTTACCGTTTGCACAAACGCGCACACCAGATGACCGTCGAGTACCGGTACGCGGTTGCACGCCGCGGTAATGCCGAACTTAGCGTTTTCAATGGTGCTGCCGGTAAATTTACCTAAAATCTTCTGCGGCTCTGTTTCCACTTTGGGCTCTTCACCGGGAATATAGGGAACTATATTTTCAGTCATATCCATGGCCGATAAACCAGGAGTTCTTCCCGCGCCGGACATAGCTTGAAGTGAAGTCATCATTACCTGTTTGACACCGAAAGCGTCCATAATTGGCTTCAAAGAAACAACCAATCCGGCGATGGTGCAATTGGATTTGGGCGAAATAAATCCCTTCCAGCCGCGGTTTTTCTGCTGTACGGCAAGCAGGGCTGCATGATCCATATTCACGCCGCCGACAAGAATCGGGGTATCATCCTCATAACGAAAGGCCGAAGCTGTACTGATAACCGGTGTGGTTTTGGCGTATTTGGGCTCCAGTTCTTTGGCGGGTCCGGTGTCCATCGTAGAAAAAATAATATCTACCGAAGTGGGATCAAAAGATGCCGCTTCTTCTACAACCATATTGGCGATATCCTCGGGCAATTCTTCAGGGCACCACCAGCGTATAGAGCCGTTAGCGTCCCGCAGTGCATCAACATATTTCTTTTCCGCCGAGCGTTCCGAAGCCACCAGTTTTGTTATTTTGAACCAGGGGTGCCCGATCAAACTAACAATCGCCTGCTGACCGACTATCCCGGTTGCGCCGACAATAGCAATTTTTAACATTGTTTCATAACCTCCAAATATTTTTATGTATGCTTTAATTTTTTTTGAGTAGGATTTTCCTTACTTGTTTTACGTCCGCTGCAATCTGTTTTTTCAACATTTCGGGACTATCAAATTTAATAATATCCCGCAACTTCTCCATAAACTCCGTATTCAGTCTTTTGCCTCGAAGATCACCCTCAAAATCAAGCAAGTGAGCTTCAAAGGTAAAAGTATAATCAGCAAAGGTTGGTTTCTCGCCGATGTTTAGCGCTGCCATAAAGTGTTTTTGCTCTACCTCGACAAAAGCGGCATAAATACCAGCCGGCGGCAGCAATTCCTTTTCCGGTTCTATATTGGCAGTAGGAAAACCAAGCTTAATCCCGCGCCCAAACCCGGTAACAACAGGGCCTGCAACATTATACCATCTGCCCAAATGCTTGGCCGCTTCCCCGACCTTCCCTTGTAGAATAAGATTGCGAATTCGCGTGCTGCTGACAATATCTTCTCCCACCTTGAAGGCGTTAATAACCTCGACGTCAAATCCCAGTTCCTTTCCTGCAGAAATCAAATAAGCGTCGTTACCTTTTTTATTCTGTCCGAACGTGTAGTCATGTCCGATAATAATTTTTTTTATTGCCAGCTTCCGACCCAGTGTTTCATAGACAAACTCTCTTGCGGTAGTTTTGGCGTAATCGGGTGAAAAAGGAATGATAAGTACCGCATCAATACCACAATCTTTCAATAGATTAAGTTTTTCCTCCAGCGTAGTTATCAGAAAAAAAGGTCTTATATCCGGATGTAGAATCATTTTCGGATGAGGATCAAAAGTGATCACCAGGGATTTTGCACCGGCATCTCTCGCCTCGCCCGCGAGTTTGGTGCAAATATGCCGGTGGCTTAGATGTACCCCATCAAAATTGCCGATAGTAACAATCGATGCGCGAAAATCTTCTGTTATTTCTTCTGTTGTTTTAAATACTATCATTATAGCTATACCTTTATCCTAAGCACAAATCGACAAGATCTTTAACATAGCATTTTAGAAATTTAATTCAAGCTCATTTTATCTTGACAATAATGGTCTTAACATTATAGAGCAATTGTCAAATGCCGAAGTGGCGGAATTGGTAGACGCGCTAGGTTCAGGGTCTAGTGGGTGTACGCCTGTCCGGGTTCAAGTCCCGGCTTCGGCACCAAATTAAAAATAAAAGCGGAATCTTTAGAGATTTCGCTTTTTTATTTGATAAGTAATATAGCAGATTAAATCATAACATATCATTTTTCGTCAGCATTCTTTAATGCGTTTGTGATCGTAGTACAATAGAAGGCAGGGGGCTAAGGTTCTTCTGCTGATGCCATCTTTGTAAGAACCACCAATTCAAAAGATGGGTGACGAAAAGATATACCCACATGCCACTTTCCGATGGCATATATTCTAAAAATTGTCTTGACAAAACCAGATGCGCCACAGATAATGAAAACATATTTAATAATAAGGAACTAAAACAACTTGGCTAATAGAATAACATAAAAATAAGAGAGGGTAAATATATGGAAAATTTAATGCATGATGTGAAATCAGAACAAAACACTCTGTTAAAGAAAATCACTCTTCTGTCACTCGGATTAATTATCGTTACTATAGGTGGTCTTTGGATTGAAAAAAATGCGATCGATAAGATTTTCTATGGCAGTTTTAGGCTCAGTTCAAAGCTTTCCACCGATCTCTCCGGCGTGCATGCCAACTTGTATCGCATTCAGACGATGACTGCATCAGGACAGGATAAACAGGAAATTGCCAATCTATCCGAAAAGCAAATAAATACTATTAATGAAGATATAACATTAGTTAAAAATGTTCTTGGTTCAGCCCAGACAGCCGAAGAAAATAAATATTATCAAGGAATAATGGATAATCTTACCGAATACCAAAAAATGTCTTCACGGGTAATCAAACTTGCATCAGTTGGAACAGGGGGTGTATACTTGCAATCAGCGGATGAAAAATTTCAAAATTTGAACCAGATACTCACCGAATTGACGAAATATAAAAGCGGTAGCGTAGATAAGGAATATAGTGCTTTTAACCGCAACTATTATATCGTTGTGGTTGTATTGCTATTGATATTTGCCGGTGCCATCATTCTCATTTCCTCTATGATTAATAAATATATCAATACCATCTTAATTCCTGTAGGCGAAACTGCCGGCATCCTCAGGGAACTAGCTGAGGGTAAATATCCGAAAAATATCGAGTGGGAAGCGGATGATGAAATCGGGGAACTTGTGCAAGCCGTTAATGCCGTACGCGTGAAAATAGGCAGTAGCGCTGCTGCCAGTCATGCCCCCAAAGCCCCTGTTTATACGGAACCAGCTCAAAAATCTCTGTCAGGGATGGTGCGCAAGACTTCGGAGAAGACAAAAGAAGCTGATCAACTGGTAACATCTACAAAGGATGCTATTGATAAATTACGGGATATATCCTAAATCAATATTTAAATGACTGGAGGAGAAAATGAAATACTTGAAACCAAGATTACTTCTTATTGTTTCTGTTTTGATAATATCGTGGACGCCGGCCAGTCAGGCGGCCGATATAGTAATCGGATTTTCAGGGCCGCTCAGTGGTCCGGCTGCCGAATACGGTCAGAATTGCGTAAACGGAATCGACATGGCCATTAAAGAATTGAACGCGGCCGGAGGCGTTACAATCGAGGGGCAGAAGCTCTTCTTCAGGCTGGAAAAACTCGACGACAAGGTAGATCCCAGCCTGGCCATGAATAATGCCCGCCAATTACTGGCCCAAAATGCCCTGGCCATATATAATGCGACATACACCACGCAGGCCGCTTTACTGAAAATTAATCAGGAAGAGTGCAACGAGTTCATTACGTTGGGTTATACAAGCAGCCTCAAAGCCACCCAAACGGGAAATAAATTGTTGGTAGTTTTGGGGGCTCCCATGACAGTTTATGCTCAACTCTTTGCCGATGCAGCCTGGGAACGCGGCTGGCGCAAGGCGGCCATGGTTGTAACTCTTGGAACTTACGGTGATGAGTGGCGGCAAGTCTTCGGCACCTACTGGAAAAAACTAGGTGGTACGATCACTGCGGATAAGCCGGCCAATTACTACACTAAAACGGATTATACAGCTCCCTTGTCTGCTGCTTTGGCGACAAGCCCAGATGTTATGCTCATCGGCGGCCCTTCGGCCACAACCGCCATGGTCATTGAACAAGCACGTAATATGGGTTATAAGGGCGGTTTCCTGCTCGTTGAGCAGGCCAATATGGATTATATCGCCCAGATGTTGGACGGTACGAGTTTGATGGAAAACACAATCGGATTAGTTGGCTTTGACAGTATGCCCACACCTGAGGCTCCGGCCTTTGCTCAAAAGCACAAAGCAAACTACAAAAGGCCCTCCACACCCGAGGCTATCGCGCATTATGACAGCATGTATTATCTGGCCAGAGCTATACAGGCCGCAAACACGGTAGATGATGTTTATGCAATCCGCGCCGCGTTTCCAAAGGCTTTCCCGCGGATAGGCCCCACAGAGACTTACGGAATTTCACCTACCGGACGTGTGCAAATAATGGTATCTTTACAATCAATTAGAAACGGCAAATTTACAAAACCGGAGGTTTATGTCTGGTGGACAAAAACGCAAGCGGAATTTGATAAGGTTCAAAAGGTAACCAAATACACAGTGCCATTAAAATTGTTTAAATCAAAAATTGGAACTCTGGACTAGTTTAACGGATTAACTTTTTTAAATTAATTTTCGGGTAAAAGACAAAAACCCCCAACTGCTTTTTTCGGCAGCCTGGGGGTTTTGTATTGAAGTGCATTATCAAATTTTAAAGTACTATTTAATGACGCATACTCGATGTACCTGTTTAATATCGGTCATTCCTTCAAATGCTTTAAGGACACCGTCCTGGTACAACGTGTACATGCCTTCGCTCATAGCCATACTGCGTATTACCTCAATGCTCTCTCGCCGTTCGATGGAGCGTTTCTTAATTGTTTCCGTATTAACAAGCAGTTCATGGATGCCGATTCGACCCTTATATCCTGTATTTTCGCAAGCATCACAGCCCTTTGGCCGGTAAAGATTCAAGCTTTTGGAATAAAAAATATTTTCCTTTTTTAGCAGATCAACACCGCAATTTTCGGCGATTTGATTAAATTCTTCCTGGCTAGGATTATAAGACTCCTTGCACTTATCACAGAGGGTTCTTACAAGTCTCTGTGCCAATACTCCCAGGAGAGAATCGGCAAAATTCAGCGGGTCAATTCCCATATCCAGAAGCCTGGATATGGTTTCCGGAGCGCTGTTTGTGTGAAGAGTGCTTAAAACAAGATGGCCGGTCAGGGAGGCTTCGACCGCTATCTTTGCTGTTTCCAGATCTCTCATTTCACCGACCATAATTACATCAGGATCGGCCCGGAGAAACGCTCTCATCGCAGTAGCGAAGTCAAATCCTATTTTAGGGTGAACTTGTACCTGTCGAAGGCCTCGCTGGGTTATTTCAACGGGATCTTCCGCTGTCCAAACTTTTCTGTCCGGCGTATTAATATGCTTAAGCAGTGCATGAAGCGTTGTTGTCTTGCCGGATCCGGTTGGTCCGACACAAAGTATCAAGCCGTATGGTTTTTTGCAGATATGTAGTAGTTCATCGTAATTACGGGGTGACATTTTCATAGCTTCCAGAGGCAGGGTCTCTCCCTTGGCGAGTATTCGCATGACTACATCTTCCACATTTCCCTGGGTTGGAACTGTGACAACGCGCAACTCTATTTCACCATAACCAGGTTTTTTTAACTTAATTTTCCCGTCCTGAGGGGTTCTTTTTATAGTAATGTCCAGATTGGCCATGATCTTAATTCGAGAAACAAGAGCTGCCCGATAATTATATGGCAGTGTCTGATACAACTGACAATCACCGTCAACCCTGTAGCGAACAAGAACGCTTTTGTCGATTACATCCGGTTCAATGTGAATGTCGGAAGCATTTCGTAGAAAAGCATCATTAATGATTTTATTAACCAATTGCATAATGACGCTGTCTGATTCTCTAACACTTTCTTCGTTTAGTTCATCAACTGTGTCATTGGCTCCATCCACCTTGCCCAGAATATCGGTAAAGGTAGACTCTTGATTATCTGCCCCGTAGAAAAAATCTATATACCGAATAATGTCTTCTTTAAGCGCAACATCATACTTCACGGCCTTCGACTTTAACAGACTCTCTATGGTGTCTTTCTTGATAATATTTTGAGGATCATCAACAACTATATGGATGCCGTCAGCCGATTTTTGAATCGGCACCCAGAGTTCTCTAAGAAGATATTCTTTTTTAATGTTTTTCAGCAAATCGCCGGGGATCGCTATTTTCTGATTGAAAGCGACATATTTACACTGGTAAAATTCTTCCAGACTATGTCCAATGTCATCTTTTGCAATGTTATATTTTCGCATCAACACTATTTCCAGTGGTTCTTTTAGCGTTCGCGAGTCTTCTCTTGCTTTACTTAATTCTTCTTCCGTGATCAGATCTCGACTTAGAAGATAAGCAAATTTAGATTTCTTTATTTTAGGGTCTGCCATCCGCAGTTGATTGGATATGGCTATACCTAACACATCGGCAATTTCCTGTAAGAGTACAGGATCTTCATCGATAAACTTGCCGTCACGTCCTGCCTTATTGAGGATTTCGATAACACCGAGAATCTCATCGTTGTTAATAATCGGTATGGCCATTACTTGCTCAATCTTTACACCAAATCTTGTATCCACTCTCGGATCCAGATCTAGATCCAGATAAAGTTTTTTAATTTCTTTTGTGTCATGCATATCGGCTATGTTGATCATTTTGCCTGAACCGGCTACATAACCGGGAATTGTCTGATTACTTATTTGTATTTTTCGTTCTTTCAGCTGATCGCCTGTCGGAGCGACAGTAAATATTTCTTTTCTATCATGATTTTCAACCGCATAAATATGCGCCGCTTCTACCTTGAAGAGTTCCATAATACGGGGTCTGGTATCTGTAATAATCTGCTTGATGTTCTTTGCCGCATAAATGGAATTCGTAATATCCTGCAGGCCTTTTTGCAAACGAAGAATGTCCTGTAATTCAGCTATTTCATTGCTATTACTCATTTAGAGTCATCCTTTCCCCAGAAAAATTCAGATTAAATATCTAAATAAAAAAACCTTTGTAAATTAACCATAAGCACATTGACGAGTCAAGAGTATTTTGTTGAATGATAGACTTGATCAGCCATACTGGGAATGATATGTCTATATTTATGAAAAAAACTCTTGTTCAAATCTATGAAGTACAACAACCGGCAGAGGCAGATGCGATCATCGCTTTAGGCGTGGATCACATAGGCAGCGTTTTGCTTACAGGAGAGTTCTGGAAAGTAACATCAATCAAGGAAACCGTTCAGACAATTCAGCGGTTTGGCGCAAAAAGTTGCTTGATTCCACTGTTTAACGACCCACAAACTGTGTTTCATGCCTTGGATTACTATCTGCCTGATTTTGTCCATTTTTGTGAAGCATTTCCAATATTCGCCGAAAATACAGCGACAGTTTTAAAGAAATATGACGCACTTATTACTCTTCAGGTAGCGATCAGGGATAGATTTCCGCAAATTGAAATCATGCGATCGCTCTCCGTGCCACAGCAAGGCGCAATGCAAGAAAAGGAGGTTTTAAATAATATCCTTTCTTTCACCAGATTAATGGCACCATTTAGCGACTGGTTCCTCATTGATACGATTATTGGAGATCAATATGCAGGTCAGGACCAGCCCGTGGCGGGTTATGTCGGCATCACCGGCGAAGTTTGCAATTGGGAAATGGCTGCGGAGATTATTAAACAAAGTCCGATACCCATAATTCTGGCTGGTGGACTTTCGGACAAAAACGTCTATGACGCGATCTTCCAGCTGCAACCGGCGGGTGTGGACAGTTGTACCAAAACTAATGCAGTCGATAAAGAGGGCAAGCCCATCAGATTTCAAAAAGATCTCAAAAGGGTCAAGCGCATGGTTGAGGAAGCAAAAAGGGCAGATTGCGCGTTGGCGGGATCTTTGATAAACACCAATAAGAAAATGCTGAAACAGTAAATAATTGTTTATAGCATCCGCATTAAAAGAGTGATAAGAGACAACATTAACATTGTAAGGGATATCTTATGTTGCTTAATATTAAACACGTTCCTTTGATGAGAAAGAAAGGGCTAATGCTTTTCTTGTTGCTCATTTTTTCAGGTGTTTTTACGTCATGTTCACTAAAGTCAACTCATCCGCTTCCAGAGGGAACGTGGAATTATCCGGGTGGTGACGCCTCTGCAATGTCCATGGTTTTTGATTCCGGCGGTAGCCTGACTTTTGTTGGGGGTTTTAAAAATTTTCATCCGGCAAAATGGCACCTTGATAAAAAAACACGAAAACTGCAAATAAAAGTATCCAACTACGACAAATCCCCGATTGAATGCAGCGATTTATTGCCTGAGGAATATTCATGTATGCTTTATAATCCTGGGACAGACTCCTTTGAATGCACTTTAACCTCAAAGACTAAAATTATAATATTCCTGGGCTGGAATTTTTTTCGTGAATAATGGCATTTCACCTAAACTTACCACACGTTCAGAATTCATCGAAAATCAAAGAAGAGACGAACAATGACTTACGACAAAGGATTAGCCCAGAGAGTTCATGAAATCCTGGAGGAAGAGCCGGGATTTGATGAAAAGAAAATGTTTGGCGGAATTTGCTTTCTACTTTTCGGTAACATGGTCTGCGGCATCATTAAAGATGATCTGATTGTCCGCGTCGGTGCATCAAATTACGATGCAGCATTGAAGATGCCTCATGCAAAAAAGTTTGACCTGACCGGAAAAGCCATGACCGGTTGGGTTATGGTTTTATCCACATCCCTGGATTCAGATGAAGAGCTAAGTGACTGGGTGCAAAAAGCGGTTTTGTTTGTCCGGATGCTGCCTCCAAAATAATTCATGTAAATACTACCGTAAGCTTTGATTTTAGTTTGCCATCAGTGACAACATTTAATCATCTACTTGCCAACGCAAGGCTTTCTTAATTTCACGGACATAAGTGCAAACATTTTTCACCAAATCAGGATTGCTTTTGTTCTCATCAATCAGCCGCACAACAGCGCTGCCGATGACAACACCGTCGGCAAAACGCGCAATTTCCTGTGCCTGCTTGGAATTAGAGATACCAAATCCCACTGCCAGAGGAAGTTTTGTGATTCTGCGGATTTTACTCACCTCTCGTTTGATGTCTTCAATTCGAGGAACAGCAGTACCTGTTACTCCTGTTATAGAAATATAATAAAGAAAGCCTGTGGCCTCAGCTGCAATCCTGCGTAATCTTACTTCAGGTGTTGTCGGGGCGGCAAGCGAGATGAAATCGATTCCGGCGACATCAGTATGACTCCTAAATTCCCGCGCTTCTTCCGGCGGCAAATCCACCACGAGGACACCGTCCACGCCGGCTTTTTTTGCCGCCTGGGCAAAATTCTTTGGTCCATAAGCAAAAATGGGATTGTAGTAGCCAAAAAGCACGATTGGAATCGACGATGTTTTGCGAACATCGGTAACGAGATCCAACACGCCCTGCAGAGTTGTTCCCGCTTTCAGTGCCCGCTGTGATGCCGCCTGGATCACCGGCCCATCGGCTGTGGGATCGGAAAAAGGAACGCCAATTTCCAGAATATCCGCGCCCGCGCTTTCCAGACCAAAAAATAATTCTTTAGTCACGCCAAGTGATGGATCACCGGCCGTTAAATAAATAATCAGCGCTTTTTCATTCTTAGCGTGCAAAGATTCAAACTTGTCTCCTATCCGTCCCATTATCTTACGCCTCCTTTCTCAATAATCGTCTGGGCGTCTTTATCCCCGCGGCC
Organism: Syntrophaceae bacterium; assembly: GCA_025355345.1. Lineage (GTDB taxonomy): Bacteria > Desulfobacterota > Syntrophia > Syntrophales > Smithellaceae > FEN-1160. Next base: position 15,134 of record JANXZU010000009.1, on the reverse strand, counting down.
GGAAAGGCAAACGACGATTAATTTGTCCTTTGCCATTTTGGGCGCCACCTTCATGGCATAAGCGATTGCGTGCGCGCTCTCCAGCGCAGGAATGATACCCTCCTGGCGTGATAAATACGAAAAAGCTTTAATGGCTTCTTTGTCCGTTATTGTGACGTACTTTACTCTTTTAGTTGCGTGAAAATAAGCATGCTCCGGCCCTACGCCCGGATAATCCAGGCCCGCGGCAATAGAGTATGCGTCGCGAACCTGGCCGTGCTCATCCTGCAAAAGATAGGTTTTATTGCCATGCAAAACACCCACCTTACCCGCATTAATGCTGGCCGAATGCTCGGTAGTATTTAAACCATGCCCGGCCGCTTCTACGCCAAACATGGCAACATCTTTTTGGTTGCGGAAGGTATAAAAAATTCCCATGGCGTTACTGCCTCCGCCCACACAGGCAATCAAAACATCGGGATTTCTGCCTTCCATTTTTATTATTTGCTTTTTCGTTTCGCGTCCGATGACTGATTGAAAATTACGCACCATCTGCGGATACGGATGAGGCCCGGCTGTTGTGCCAATAATGTAAAAAGTATCGCGGACACTCGATACCCAGTAACGCATAGCCTCGTTCATCGCGTCTTTGAGAGTTGCCGTGCCGCTTTTCACCGGCACAACTTCCGCGCCCAGAATTTTCATGCGGAAAACATTAGGCGCCTGACGGTGGATATCTTCTTCACCCATGAATATTTTGCATTCCATGCCGAAGAGCGCCGCTACCGTAGCCGTGGCCACACCGTGCTGGCCCGCCCCTGTTTCGGCAATGACTTTTTTCTTGCCCATTCTGCGGGCAAGCAGTGCCTGTCCCAGCGTGTTGTTAATTTTGTGGGAACCTGTATGATTTAAATCTTCGCGTTTCAGATATATTTTTGCTCCGCGCAGAGATTCAGATAAACGATTCGCATAATAAAGAGGTGTAGCCCGCCCGGCATACTGGCGCTGATACTCTTCAAATTCCTTCGAAAACGATTTGTCTTTTTGCGCAGCACGGTAAGCTGCCTCCAGTTCGATTAAGGCGGGCATCAAAGTTTCGGCGGCATATCTTCCGCCAAATATTCCAAAGTGCCCATACTTATCAGGTTGAGTCTTCATAATCTTTCCCTTCTTGCAAATATTAATTGCGTTTCGTTTGATTCAACATTGGACTGCCGTATAATATCAAATATTCGTGCCAGTTTTGCGGAATCTTTCTTGCCCGGCTTTGACTCCACGCCACTGTTGATATCAAGCGCACTGGGTGCAACGTCTTTTATTGCGTTTGCGATATTTTCTTCATTTAGTCCACCGGAAAGAATCAGCGGCTTCTTACTGCCCATGCGGCAGGCCAACTCCCAGTTAGCTTTCTTGCCGGTGCCGCCGTAAAGCCAGGCAGAACGACTATCGACTAATATAGCCGCAACATCATAGCCAGAAGCATTGACGAGATCTGCCTCGTTTTTTAATTCGACTGCTTTGATGATTTGAGCTGCCGGAAATTGCCGGCAATACGCAGGTGTTTCGTCACCGTGTAATTGAATCATGTCCAGCCCGCAATGTTCAACTATCCTTTTGACTTCGTCAGCACTCTCATTGACAAACACGCCGACCTTCACCAACTCCGCAGGCAATGCATTGACTATCTTTCGGACATCGTCCGGCACAATACTACGCGGTGATGGCGGATAGAAGATAAAACCCAGCGCCGCCGCGCCTAACTTTGCCACGCACAAAGCATCTTCTTGATTAGTTATTCCGCAGATTTTAACTTGCGTCACCTTAACTCTCCCCTTTGAACGCCCGCAATTTCTTGCCGATGTCCGGCGCTGTAATCAGCGCCTCACCAATCAAGAATGCATGGATATCCGCCTGCATTAAATACTCTATGTCTGCCCTCTCCATAATACCGCTTTCGGCCACAACAATTTTACCTGCGGGAATTTGCGCTCTGAGTTTGCGGCTGGTTTCAATGTCGGTAACAAATGTATCCAGATTACGATTGTTGATGCCCATAATGTCAGCATTGGCGGCCAACGCTAACTCCAGTTCCTCTTGCGTATGCACTTCCACAAGCGCTGCCATACCGAGGTTTTCAGCAACTGTAATCAGCGAGGCAAGCTTTTCTCGCAGGACATGCACAATCAATAAAACGGCATCGGCTCCGATAGCCCGTGCTTCATAAATCTGCAAAGGATCAATGATGAAATCCTTCCGCAAAATCGGCAGACGAACATGCTGCCGGATTTGTATCAGATAATTATTATGCCCCGCGAAATATTTTTCATCGGTGAGCACAGAAATTGCGGCTGCATTGTTTTGTTCATAAATACCGGCAATTCTAACCGGATCGAAATCCGCAATGAATCTGCCACGGGAAGGCGATGCACATTTTACTTCAGCAATAATAGCACAGGCCTCCGTGCTTATCGCCTGCCGGAAATCCCGGCACGGCGGCAATTGCGCAATTATCTTCTCCAAAACGGATACTGTTGTCTGCCTTTTTAGTTGTGCCACTTCGTCTTTTTTTGTTTCAATAATTTTATCAAGAATCATTAACCCTCTCCCACGTCTTCTGAAATTTTGGATTCATTATCCCACTCCGCTTCGCTACGGGGATGGTTCCACTTACGCTTCGAACCTATAGTGACCTTTAGGTTATTCGCTACGCTCGTTCTTAGCGAGTGTCTAATCCCGCGCCGCTTCGCTTCGGGGGTAGTTCGACTTGCGAATTTCAGTTCACTGCGTTTCTGAAATTCGAGTCTCACTAGCTATTACTCATTTCAATAAGCGCCTGCAGCTTCTTTACCGCCGCGCCGCTGTCAATGCAATCAGCTGCGATCTTCAATCCGTCCTTAATGTTTTCACCCTTTTCTCCTGCCACAATCGCCAAAGCCGCGTTAAGCAAAACAGCATTTCGGCAGGCACCGTTTTTCCCGGAAAGAACATCTGTAGTAATCTGGGCATTTACTGTGGGATCACCGCCACGTATGGATTCCAGCGGATCGATCCTGCCAAAATAATCCAGCGGATTGATATTGTATGATCGAACAATTCCGCCTTGAAGTTCCGCCACGCGTGTTTCACTGCTTATAGTGACTTCATCCAACCCATCCAGGCCGTTAACAACGAATGCTCTTTTTGTGCCCATATTTTTTAAAACATTGGCAAACATCTCTGTGAGTTTCGGATCATAAACCCCCAATAGTTGTGCGGTTGCTCCCGCCGGATTAGTCAGCGGCCCCAGCATATTAAATATTGTGCGGATGCCGATTTCACGCCGCGGGCCAATGGCATATTTCATGGCGCTGTGTAATTTTGGCGCGAAGAGAAATCCGATACCGATTTGCTGAATACACTCCTCCACTATTTCCTGACCAACGCTGATATTGATGCCTAAGGCTTCCAGAACATCGGCGCTGCCGCAGCCGCTGGAAACCGCGCGGTTACCGTGTTTGGCCACAACAATTCCTGCTGCAGCTACAACAAAAGCTGTTGTCGTTGAGATATTAAAAGTATTAAGTGAATCTCCTCCGGTGCCGCAGGTATCAACGATAGTCGTAGCGCAGGCATTCACACGCGTCGCTTTCTGGCGCATGATCCGGGCAGCACCTGTGACTTCCTCCACCGTTTCACCTTTCATACGCAAAGCCGTGATTAATGCGGCTATTTGCGCGGGCGTGGCCACTCCTTCCATAATTTCATCCATTGCCGCCATCATTTCCGCTTCCCGCAGATCTATTTTCTTAACAGCTTTTTCAATCGCTTCCTTAATCATGACAAATGCTCCTTTCGTCCAGTATATTTCAGTGCCAGTATCTATCATATACTGAAAACTGATTGTTCTGGCATAAAACCAAGTAAGCTTTCACATTTATGTTTTGTGTTTTAAAGCAACTTGGTTTAAAAAATTTTTAATAATACGCTTGCCCTGAGGTGTCAACACAGATTCCGGATGGAATTGAATGCCCTCTACCGGAAAATCCCTGTGCCTCAATCCCATAATTTCGCCCTCCGCCGTTTGCGCGCTGATCTCGAAACAGGCGGGTAATGTAGCCGTGGCAACAATCAGCGAATGATAGCGGCCGGCAATAAAAGGATTGGGCAGCCCGGCAAATATTGTTTTGCCATCATTGATGATCGGTGAAGTTTTCCCGTGCATAATGCGCGAAGCACGTACTATATCTGCGCCAAAGGCATACCCTATTGATTGATGCCCAAGGCATATTCCCAGAATGGGTACATCTTTATAAAATTCCCGCACCACATCGACTGTAATTCCTGCTTCGCGAGGTGTACGAGGGCCGGGGGAAAGAAAGATGGCCTGGGGCTGAAGACGTCTAATTTCTTCTATTTTAATCTTATCATTGCGATACACCTCTACAGCCTCATCCAATTGCCCAAGATATTGCACAATGTTAAATGTAAAGGAATCGTAGTTATCAATCATTAAAATCATTCTGTTTCTCTCCTAATTACCATTATTAATCAGAAAGCCGCCGGCAGCGAGCTTCACCGCCTGCTGCATTCCCCTGGCCTTGTTTAACGATTCCTGATGCTCCGATTCGGGAACAGAGTCATGCACAATGCCTGCTCCGGCTTGCACATAAATTTTGCCATTTTTTAAAACCATCGTCCGGATGGTAATGCATAAATCCATATTGCCGCTGAAACTGAAATAACCTACCGCGCCGCCATAAGGCCCTCTTTTGACTTTTTCCAGTTCGCTGATAATTTCCATAGCCCGGACTTTGGGCGCGCCGGTCAAGGTGCCAGCCGGAAAAGTTGCTGCCAGAACGTCAAAAGCATCTTTTCCTTTGGCCAATTGGGCGCGCACATTGGACACCAGATGCATCACATGCGAATATTTTTCCACAACCATATACTGATTCACCTGAACGCTGCCGGTTTGAGCAATCCTGCCCAGATCGTTACGCCCTAAATCCACAAGCATGACATGTTCCGCCCGTTCTTTTTCATCAGAGAGTAATTCATCGGACAGTACCCGGTCTTCCTGTTCGGTATTGCCCCGTCTTCTTGTGCCGGCAATCGGACGCAATTCCACAGTATCCTCTTCTTTGCGTACCATTACTTCCGGCGAAGAGCCGATCAAGGTCACATCATCCAGCTTGAGAAAAAACAAATAGGGAGATGGATTGACAAAACGCAGTGCCCGATAGAGGTCAATGGGATTGGAACGGCAATCAGTCTCAAAACGCTGTGAGAGAACTACTTGAATAATATCTCCGGCAACAATGTATTCCTTGGCTTTCTCAATGGCGTCTTTGTATTGATCCTTGGTCATATTTGATTCAAAGTTAACTTCGCTTCCAGCGGCGTCTGCCATCTTATGAGACGCTGCTGCTGTAATCGTTTCGATCATTGCTTCAATTTTACGGCCCGATGCCGCGTAACTTTCTTCCAGAGAATCTGTATCCTCTGTGTAGGCGCAGGCAACAACTTTAATTGTATGACGCACATTATCAAAAATCATCATGGAATCACTAATGACAAAAACAGCTTCATCCAAATTTAAATCATCCGGCGGGTCAGGCGGGAGTTTTTCAAAATAACGGACGATTTCATAGCCCAGATAACCGACCGCTCCTCCATAGAAACGCGGCAGACCGGGAACGGTAACCGGTTGATAGCGATTGAGCAAATCACGCAGCAGGCTTAGCGGGTTACCCTTATGATCGCGTGTAGTGGTTCTGCCCTGCTCCTCAATCAGCACTTTATCGCCCTGGACTTTAAATACAACTCCGGCATCCGTCCCTAAAAAGGAATACCTGCCCCATTTTTCGCCGCCTTCCACACTTTCTAAAAGGTAAACGTTTTTCTTCTGTTGCAGCTTCATCAATACAGAAACAGGTGTTTCCACATCGGCGAGTATTTCCCGATAGACAGGAATCAGATTGCCTTTTGCGGCTAACTTTACAAACTGTTCAAAACTTGGTTGGTACATAATTTTCTCCTTAAAGTGGCGTCCCATATCCCGCCTGTGCTTCGGGGATTGTTCCCAATCCCGACATGTCGGGATTGGATAGTTCGACTTACCAATTCTGATGCGCTACGCATTCATAATTGGAGTCTCACTACAACTAGCACGTTTTAGTTAACTGCGTTTCTAAAACGTGAGTCTCACAAAAAAGGCCGTGATTTTTTAATCACGGCCTTTGAATACACATAAAACAAAAAAAGCCGTGAAGCCCCAAGAGGTTCTCCACGGCTTTGACTTTAATTATAAAAAAATCAACGGCGGATAAGCCTCCCTGTGAGGTTCCACCACCACCAATTATTTAATGATAATATTTTAACGGTTTTTTGCATAATGCGCCTTCTTTTCTGTCAATTTGAAACTCGTATAGCAACAAGAAAATTTTCTGTCAATATTTATTTTGTGAAACTCCAATCCCGAAAACGAAGCGCAGCGGAGGGCATAATACCGCAGCAGCTTGCTGCGTGGTTTCATGCCCGTGATCTTGTTACTAAAACCTACTGCTTGAAAAGATCAATGGGTTCAATATAGGCCGGGTCTTCATTTTCCATAGCGGCAATGATGTGTTTATGGGCACGCTTTTTAATTTCGCCGAAAATTGATCGGCCCTTTTTGAAGGTTTTGGCAAAAGCCAGGGAATCCTCCATCAGTGCCGCAGCATTTGCGCTGGCCTTGTGGATCACGTGATGCTTCTCCAGTTCCGCCGCGCCGTAGCGCTGCCCCGTTAATGTCGCTTCTACAAGTTTGTAATAGGGAAAGGTCTTCTTCATCGATTCCTGCATCGAGGGAAGAAAAGGAATATTGAGATCAACTTCGGGAAAAAAGAAATACCCGCGGTCGGCCTTCATTAAACGAAAATCGCAGCAACATGCCAGGATGCTGCCATTGCCTGCCGTGTGCCCGTTGAGAGCGCCGATGACGGGCATTGGCAAAAGGAGCATGCTCTTGAAAACCTTATTCATGTCATACATGAATTGTTTGATGGAGGCGAATTCCTTGTTGGTAAATGCCGGAAATATCCACGATACGTCAATGCCCTGTGACCAGCTTTTTTCATCACTGGATGTCAAAATGACGGAATAGACGGATGTGTCTTTTTCAACTTCCTCAAAAGCCGCAAGTAAGGCTTTGGCAAAATCAGGATTGTGGCGATTTTCACCGTTGTTCATACTGATAATGGCTACTGTTTCATCTTTTTTCCAACTTACAATGGACATAAAATCTTTTCCTCCTCTGAAGGCGTTATTTCAAGATATAATAATATCTGCCTTGCCTGTCAAGAGAAACTAATAAAGAAAGTATTTTATCGCAGGCGACGGGACCGGCAAAAGCCGGAGAATTGTCGGAGCAGAGATATCTGCTACTCTGCGCTTATGTGATTCGAGTTTCACAATAATTACCTTGACAATTCCATATATTATGCTACTTTTTGCAAAATTTTTTATCAGGAGCTGATAACTTATGACTACATTCAAAGCCTCAAACCGATAACCAATAATCTTCTTCTATTTGCCAGCGTTACAATCCTTTGTTTAACATTCAGCTACAGCGCCGCCCTAGCCGCAGATAATATGTTCGGCATCGGCCCGAAGGTTTTATATTCCAAAGGGAAAAAATATCACCGCTGGGCGCAAAGCTCCAAACCATGAGCGGCCCCTACGGCTCCCTGAGCTTAATGTTTATGTTTTAATGAGACTCAAATTTCAGAAACGTAGTGCACTGAAATTTGTAAGTCGAATTATCCCCGAAGCGAAGCGGATGGGGATTAATGACACCTTAAAGCGAAGCGCATCAGAATTGGCAAGTCGTAGTGAGTCCCATATTTCAGAAGCTCAGCGCATAACCTAAAGGTCATCTGCGACTGAAATATGTAGGACGAACTATCCAATTCCGATGTATCGGAATTGGGAATTATCCCCGAAGCGAATACCCTAAAGGGCACCATGGGGGCACTATAGGCTTTTCGGGATTTATGCTTGTTCATCGTGAGCGTTGACCCAGCGTAATTTTTCCTTGCCATTACGAGACGCCGCTGAGGCGTCGTGGTAATCTGATAGGTATCTGAATACTTCCAGATTGCCACGTTCACTGCCGTGAACTCGCAATGACAAATCCCTTGTTCTGGGTATAACCGGCAAAGGGTTTATTTAATCGCCATTATTAGCTATGCCCCGTCATTACTAGCTTTCCTGCGATTTGCGTAAACGACGATTGGCCGGTATTTTACTTAAGCAAATTTAACAGTTTTACCCCTAGGCAAAATAAGGCTGGAGTTCCTTGCAAAGCTGCTCCGGCACAACCGGGCAGATGATTTCATTGTGCAGTTTTTCAAAATAGTTCAAATCGCTTGTTCCCAGTGGATTGATTTCAAAGCGCGGCACGATCTTGCCCTGTACCCATAAATTGCGATCACTAACCATTGGTGCATAAAGAGTGAGATTAAAACTCATAAAATTGCTCAGGTATAAATAGGAAAATACTCTGCCCAGGCCTTCCAGAAGTTCTTCATAATTGGCTTCGGTTAAATCGAAGATAGACGTTTTATCTGAAAAAATAAAATCGATTTCACCGGCCATGCCTTTGGGCGCAAAGGCCGTCAGCCAACTGATAGCACCGGTACTGGCGATAAACCTTTCGTCAGCTTCTTTTTCACAAACAATCAAACTATCCCATAAATTGTTGCCATCATTTACGGCGGCAAAATTACGGGCACTGGCAATAAGTTGCCGCATAAAGTTTGTGGGCTTTTGCCCCACAATTGTTTGTAAATGCGGGTGAATCAAACCGCCACCGGCCGGCGGCATATAATTCCAGTTAATTGAACAGTATTTGTAACCCAGGCGCAATTCAGTGATGCGATGAAAATAGTCAAGACAAACGCCAAAGCCATCACGCATGGTTTGCGGCTTTAATTCATTCATCGGAATCATGTGACGCGATGACAAGATCGCCACGGTATTGCTTTCATCGTAAGGAAAGGCATTGGGGAATAAATACGCGTTCCCGTGACGAAATTTACCCTCCGGGCAAATATCCGGCGTAAATTTCGGTGTTGTTTTCTCAAAGAGGCTTGAACAAAAAGGGCATAAAGACTCCGGTGATTTTTCCAGATACGCGTTAAGATCGGGCTTCTGGCTTAGCCTCATCCGGTAGGGAAGTATCCGGCAAGCCACGCCGGTTGTTTCATCGTAGCGCAATTCGATGGGAACTTCCTTTGGTTGAAAACGATTAAAAGGATCAAGATAGCGGCCGGAGGTAATTTCTTTTTTGAACCCGATATATTTCATAGAATTCTCTTTTTCTTTCTTTGGGAGGTTGTTGTGTTTTTACCGGTCTTGTGTTTGCCACTTTTTTTCAGGCATTCCACAAGAAATTTTTCTATATTGCTTTGGGATAAATTCCCATCCAACTTTTCTTTTAACACGTCCAGAGAAATTTCAATGCGTGCCGCGCTGCGATGTCCGCCACCATGACCGATTAACCCGCAGGCATTTTGGGCGATTTCGCCGCAATTTTTCCTGTAGCCGTCTCCGCGAAATATGATAATCAGCTTATTGTCCACGATACCCGCAACAACAACATAATATGTCCCAATCAGCCGTAAGTAAAAATCAGCTACCTGTACACAGACATCAGGTGTTTCGACATCCCCCAGAAAGATAATTCTGCGGCCACGAAAATGATTTATTTGATGGAACGCGTTGTCAAAAGACTTCAAATAACTTATCGGGATCTGGTTTAGCTCAATGCGGCGAATAAGCGGAAGATTGCCATATCTGGTATGATAGGCATAAGCGCTGATATCTTCAACAAGAGTGTCTCGGTCAAAATTGGCTGTATCCGTTTTGATTCCGTAAAGAAGCGCGGTATGCAAAATCTTTGATACTTTTACGCGGGAGCAAAGTAAATATTCAGTAAGTATTGTCGATAATGCGCCGTACCGGGGGCGGATATCTTCCAGTAGCGCATGCCAATCGCCTTCACGCGGATGATGATCAAAAACGATGTGGGGCTGAATAAATTTTAACACGCCGTCAAGAAAGGATGGTTGAGCATCCAGCAGGGCAATCAGACGGTACGAATTTATATCCACCTGATTAACCAGACGGATGTTGAGGCGCATGGATAAGGCTAATTCCTTATTCTGCTCCCTTCTTATCGGATCGGTTGAAACAAAAACGCTTTTGGCAAGTCCTTTGGTTTGCTGGATAATATCGTGCAGCGCTATGGCTGAAGCGATGGCATCGGGATCAGGGCTTCCGTGCATCAGCAGAAGCAGAGAATCATTGGGCTGTACCATTTCCATGAGCTTTTTAAAGTTGTGCTCTGTTTCTTTTTTTATAAGAATTGATTCGACTTGCATAATTTCAATATAAGGTGGACCGCTGTTTTAGTAAACAAAAATTTTACCGGGATTGTCGCTGACAACCTGGCCGACTATTGCCGCATCGGGAATCCCGCCTTGATGCAATTTTTGAATAAGGTTTTGTGCTTCATTTGTGGGGATGCTGAAAAACAGGCCACCGGCTGTCTGTGGATCGAAAAGAACATCTAAAATCCAGTTCGGACAAGTATCCGCTTTTTCAATCTGCGAAATTCGGTAATTTTTGTTACGGTAAAGTCCACCGGGAACATAACCTGATTCGACCAGCTTCTGCACGCCGGCAAAAACAGGCACGGCAGCGGAATTAATATGTAGGCTTATATTCTCACCCTCGATCATTTCACAGGCATGGCCTAAAAAACCAAATCCGGTGATATCAGTGCAGGCATGAATGTTGCCGTTTGCTATCATCAAAGCGGAAGATTTATTATTGAGCTGCGTCATGCAGGTAATGGCTTTTTCTGCTAACTGCGGATTTGCCTCGCCGCCCTTGATTGCTGTGCTGACAATGCCTGTGCCCAGAGGTTTGGTTAAAATCAGACTGTCGCCGGGCTTTGCGCCTCGGTTAAACCAGACTTTTAGCGGATCAATGGTGCCGGTAACAGAAAGCCCGTATTTGATTTCATTGTCTTCAACACTGTGCCCGCCGACCAGCAGTACACCGGCCTCGCGCATTTTATCCAAGCCGCCGCGGAGTACTTCCCGCAGCACTGCCATATCCATCGTTTTGACAGGGAAACAAACAATATTCATTGCGGTTATCGGTTTGCCGCCCATAGCGTAAACGTCATTGAGGGCATTGGTTGCCGCGATCTGGCCGAAGGTGTAGGGATCATCAACCGTTGGGGTGAAAAAGTCTAGTGTCTGGACAAGAGCGAGATCATCGGAAATTTTATACACTCCCGCGTCTTCCGCGTGTTCAAATCCCGTCAGCAAATTTGGATCCCTTATCAGCGGTAAATCACGCAATGCCTGGGCCAGGTCCTCCGGACCTATCTTACAGGCTCAACCGGCGCTTTGCACAGTTTCTGTTAAACGGACAATCTTTTTTTCTTCCATTTTCCCTTACCTGAAATTATAGTTGAACTGCTTTTCCTGCTTTGAGTAAGATTTTTAGCACACAAGTCATCATTTTCCAACTTTAATTGCAACGATTAGAGTGGCGCGTTTGTAAGCGCTGTGAATCAGATTGCGTGGCAATCTCAGAGTTGCCCCGCTTTTAAATCATCCGGCATGCGCCGGACAAGTTTTGATTGCACCAGCAGAAGGGGCGTTCCCCTGACATGAGCCAAGAAGAGACTTGACCCCTAGCCCTGCGAAAAAGCCCGCCTGCGTTGGCGATGCCCCCATGCCCTGAAGCACGATCAGGGCAAAGATCAGTGCCGTCGTGACATGAAGGCTGTGTTGCAGGCCCAAAAGCAGGCAGATGGGCAGGGGAATTGTATCATCCAATCCATAAATCAGGTTTCCCGGTTTGCGTTTATTGGTCATATTGTTCTGGATCAGTTGTCCTGCCATGAGCGGTTATATCCATAATTCATCATCCATGTTTACGGTCACGGGTAGAGTGTCACCAGCCGTGCCTTCATTGCCGGACTCAATTGTTTGATAAGTTCTGCATTGTTAGAACCGGTAGGCATCTGCTTGATGGTAGGATCATTCATCGGGTTCCACTTAGTAGTAGTATCCCAGGTCCTCATTTTTCCAGTGGTACAAGATGCGCTTCGAGAAGATAATATGCTCCGAGCGATGCAAGAGCACGACTGGTCTTCGATAATTTTCCCATATTTATCTCCGACATGTCTCCGCCTGCAAAGATGTATTCTCTCTCTGTTTCTAAGATTTTCAATCTATTATCGAAGGAATCAGCGTTTGAAATAAAATTATTATCAAAAGATTTAAGGTCATCCAGTCCATGATGGTATATGTCAAGCACATGGCTTGTTTTAACGGGCCTGCTTTCGTAGTTTGACGGTGGTTCGCTTGAATTTTTTCTGATTTTATCAAGCAGCCCGAGTTTTTCAAGGGTAAGATTGGTGATTTCTTTTGCTATTGAAATATCAGGTAGGTATCCTAATGATTTCATTATTACAGACGGAATTTGATGAATATAATTAAATAGCTCCATGCCTTTCCAAAAATAATTTGTGATATTCATTTCGCAAGGGTTTGCAATAATGTCGTCTAAAAGTATGATTGGTGAACCATGAAGTCCGTATATTTTAATGCTTTTACTATCAATGTCTTCGCTCCATTCTTTTTGAATTACTGATGCTTTTCTTATATCGTCAAGTTTCAGACCAAATCCGGTGACTTTTTTTGCATGGTTGCAATTGGCTGTTTCGGTACAGACGACATCCATCATGTTTGTAACGCCAATCCATTCTGAGTCTCCTGACAGCATTGACAAATATTTAATTGATATTGGGATATTCGCTGTAGTTTCGAGGTTTCTTGGGGATTTTTCGCCTGCAAGGTCTTTTGGTTTAAGTTTGGAGAATAATGATAAAACTAACTGTGCATTATGGAGGTGCTTTTCAATTTCATGTATATTATTATAAACTTGAAAATTGGCATTTTTTGTATTCTGATTACTCCAATTAATGCTTTCCTTTTTATCCTTTATGCCTTCTGAATTGTCTTCAAGAATAATACTTACATCAAAGAAATAATCATCTATAAAGTCCACCACTCTTGCTATATCTGCAAGAACACTTTGACCAACATGACCATACCCAATGATGGCAAGCTTTATATTCTTCATAGGATTTTTTCTTTTTGCGTATAACCAGTTATTATCTTAAATTTGTTTAAATAACATAAGGGCATCATCAAGTCAATAAAAAAGGTAACACAAAAAGAGTTAGAGTTGACATCCTATAATCTTACCGTTAAGAGAAACGAATAATTATCAACAAGTTATGGTGACAGTATATATTAATTCAGATTGACAGGCATTTTTTTTCTGCTATCCTCCCTACATGGCACGTATCGCACGAGTTATAGCATCCGGGTTCCTCACCATATTACCCAGCGCGGATTGATAAGAACTTCCTTTTTGTGGGTCGAAGTATATTAAGCCGTCTCTTGTATGTCAATGGGGCAAGGGGTCAAGTCTCTTCTTGACTCATGGTATGGATTGGTGTATTATAATTATATGATTATTCCGGTGACACCATACTAGTTTTTGGTAATTAGAGGAGTGATTCAGACCTGTCCTATTTAATTTTATTATATTCTGGATTGCCCGGGCACACAGCATGCGCCGGAATTCCAGCCGGGCAATGACAGATAAGGGCGGGTAATCAGCGACAACGCCATATTTATGTACTGGATACCGGATCATCCACTATTCGACGGAGTTCCCGTCCGATACGACAATAATTACGAAGACCATTACTTATCAAATACTATCATGAAAAATCGACTTGACATGTCGAAATTTCATGATAGTCTCATATCATGCAACTAAAGAGAATCACTGAAATTGAAACATTAAACAAACTGGTCAAGAATAATCCTGTCGTTGCTATTTTAGGTCCCAGGCAGTGCGGCAAGACAACGCTTTCCCGTCAGTTTTCCGCACAATGGCCATCCGAAACTACTTTCTTCGATCTGGAAAATCCACAAGACGCAAGAAGGCTTAACGAGCCGCTGCTTGCACTGGAAGACGTGAGCGGCCTCGTTGTTATTGACGAAATTCAAAGAGTGCCTGACTTGTTTCCTGTCCTGCGTGTGCTGGCCGATCGTAACAAAAAGGCCAGTTATCTGATTCTGGGGAGCGCGTCACGTGATTTAATCAGGCAATCCTCGGAGACGCTGGCCGGTCGCATCAGTTATCTGGAAATAGGAGGTTTTTCATCCCAACTGGTTGGAGCATCTAAAGCGGAAAAGTTATGGATCAGGGGAAGTTTTCCCAGGTCTTATCTGGCTTCCACTGAGACGGCATCCTATCAGTGGCGCCAGGATTTTATTGCCACCTTCCTGGAACGTGATATACCGCAGTTGGGCATTAATATTCCGGCCAAATCATTAGGACGTTTCTGGCGAATGCTTGCCCATTATCACGGTCAGGTATTTAATGCTTCGGAAATAGGCAGAAGTCTCGGAGTATCCGATCATACTGCTCAACGATATCTGGATTTGCTTTCCGGAACCTTCATGGTACGTCAATTACGCCCCTGGTATTCCAATACAAAAAAAAGAATTATTAAAAGACCAAAGATATATTTTCGCGATTCGGGAATACTACATGCCTTGTTTGCCCTGGAAGACAAGAAAGATGTTCTTTCACACCCTAAACTTGGCGCGTCATGGGAAGGATTTGCACTGGAAGAGGCTGTAAAGATAATGCGGCTCAAAGAAGAAGAGGTCTTCTTCTGGGGGGTGCATGCCGCTGCTGAAATTGACATGGTGTTTCAAAGAAAAGGAAGGCTCTTCGGTATTGAGGTCAAATACGCGCAGGCACCGAACATCACGCAATCCATGCGTTCGGCCATGGCCGAATTATCCTTGAGCCATTTGTGGATCATTTATCCCGGCAAGGAATCGTATCCCCTCGATAAAAATGTCACAGCAATATCATTGGCGGATTTGAAGGACATAAGCTGATCGGAAATTATTCCGGTAACACCATACTAGTTTTTGGTAGAACAAGGAACAAGGGGTCACCCATTAAAAGGCACGTGTCAAGAGAAAACCAAAACAAGGGGTCAAGTCTCTTCTTGACTCATG
>JANXZU010000135.1 GCA_025355345.1 Syntrophaceae bacterium | reverse complement strand
GTAACTCCTCACGAAAATAAATTATTTTATGTAAACGGTGCTATCAAAGAAAAAAAGTATTTGCTCGAAGGCAAACTTACAGGTGAATATACTTCATATTTTGATAACGGTCAGATTCTGGCCAAAATTCATTTTGAGCGTGGCAAAAAAAACGGCGAGGCGTTAACTTATCATCGCGAAGGCCAGATAAGAGAAAAAACTAATTTTACTAATGATAAAATGGATGGAATCTATACATCTTATTATGAAAACGGGCAAATCCGTGAAAATGAAAACTACAAGAATGGCAAACTGGAGGGCATTTATCAAATTTACTATAAAACCGGCCAATTAAAAACTCAGGAGACTTTTAAAAACGCTAAATTTGATGGTGAATACATATGTTACTATAAAAGCGGTCAGATTAAGGAAAAAGGATATTTCCATAATGACAAACTTGACGGGAACTATATAGCATATTACAAAAGCGGACAAATTAAGGAAAAAGCCACATACAAAAATGGAAAAGTAGCAGGCAAATTTTTCACTTTCAACGAAGATGGTTCGGCATCATCCGGATCAAATTCCGATGATTCTGATAATACAGGTATTTGGGAAGAAAAAGACGTTGCTGATTTGCTCCAAGACTTAAAACACTTCGACAATAATAATAAATAACCACATTAATAATTTGGGGGAAAATCATCATGACGATGAAAATGCTCATTCCCGCTGATGGATCTGACAATAGCAACACGGCTCTGGAATATGGGATTTATATCGCACCAAAATTCAAAGCGACTATCACCGGCCTTCATGTTATTGATGTTTCTTTAATGCAAGGGCCTATAATTACTGATATTTCCGGCGCAGTGGGAATGTCGCCTTACGATGGTTTTTTTGAAGCCATTGAAACATCTCTTAATGAAAAAGCTCAGTTTATTTTAAAGAATTTTCAGGATCGCTGTAAGAAAAATGGATTTGCAGCCGAAGTTAAAATAATTATTGGCAAAATTGATCAAATAATCGTCGAAGAAGCTCAGCGTGCGGATTTGGTTCTAATGGCCAAAAAGGGAGAGCACTTTCACCTGAAAGAGGGAGGGCTTCTTGGCACTGTTGCTGAATCTGTCACCCGCCATTGCGGAAAACCGGTAATGGTCACCCCCGAAAAATTTACCGAAATAGAAAGCATGGGCATTGCCTATGACGGCAGCGAACCTGCAAAAAAAGCGCTAATATTATCTTTAGAAATTTCCACTCAAGCCACATGGCCATTGACAGTTATAATTATCAACGCGGACACTAAAAAGGCTGATAAGCTTTGTACGGAAGCAGAAGGGCTAGCAAACAAATACAGTGCTGATTGTGAAACAATTATTCTACAGGGCAGGGAATCCGAAGAAATTCTCAAGTTTATTCGGGAGGGTTCGGTCGAATTGATGGTTATGGGAGCCTACGGCCATAACCGTCTGCGTGAATTATTCCTGGGAAGTACTACTAGTAAAGTTATACGCAAAAGCTCTATACCGGTTCTGCTCACACGGTAATGAGACTCCAATTTTCCGTTCGCCGAAGCGCAGCGTAGGTGGTAATGAACACCTTGCCTTGGTATAGTAATATCGGGCACCGCTTCAACATCCTGAATCACCAGCAAACCAGTAATATTTATTTTCACACAGATTCTTCCGCCAATTATTAAATGCGAGGTTTAAATCAATCTGATGGTTCTATAAAAAAGTTAGCTTTAATATAAAGCATAGGTTGCTTTGACTCTGCTGATTTTCATTGTAAAATTCGTCACCTAATATTAAGGTGCTGCACCAAACAATACCAGGGGAGAGTTTTTAATAAAGCCAACACAGTCAGGCTGCTTCTGGGCAGCTCACTTCGCTTGGACAATCTGTTTGCACCGCCGATCTACCTTGGCTATTCGATTCCAAAGATTGTGCTTATGCCGATCATTCTTGCACTCTTCGGGCTGGCCGATATGAGTAAAATTGTTCTTCTAACGATGATAATCTTTTTCCAACTGCTCATTACAGCGAGTGACAGTGCCCGCAAAATAAATAAGGAAATCGTTTATTCCCTCCTATCGCTTGGCGGTACCAAGCTTGATTTCTATCTTCATGTAGTCTGGCCGGTCAGCGTTCCTGGTATTTTTACGTCGCTACGCATCGGCACAGGAACGGCTGTCGCCGTCCTTTTCTTTGTTGAGTCCATCGCCACAAACAAGGGTCTGGGATACTACATTATAGATTTCTGGGGCAGAGCTGATTATGCCACTATGTTTTTCGGTATTATTGCCCTTTCCAGTATCGGCAATATAATGTATGAACTCTTCGATCTTCTGGAAAGGAAATTTTGTAAATGGAAAAATTAGGCGGGCATTCATATCCATCCGTAAAACCAGCCACAAATGAAGAACGCAGGGGCATGTTTAAAGATATCTTATCGACTATTCGCGGCAAATACGCTTTTTTAAACAGCCTGCTCATCCTAAAGCCTAAGGCAGTATGAGGCCATGAAAACCACAACCCTAAAGGCCTGGATTCAGGCAAGCCGTATGCCTTTTTTTGTCGCTACTTTTATACCGCTTCTTATCGGCTGGCTTCTGGCAATTAAGGTTCATAGTCAAATTCGACCAGTAAGATTCCTTCTTGTACTCATAGGTTCACTCATTATTCATTTGATCACCAATCTGGCGAACGATTATTTTGAGCATGATACGGCAACTGACTCAGGCGAAGCCATTGGTGGATCGCGCGTTATCCAAGAAGGAAAAATTGCGCCGCAGACAATGTTCAGAGTGATCGTTTCTCTCTACATTCTTGCTTTTATTCTCGCTCTTATCATTATATTTAATTATCAACTCTACATGCTTGCCATTCCGGTTTGCTTTGCCGCCTTCAGCAGCCTTTTCTATGTTGCCCCGCCGATTCGTTACGGCTACCATGGGCTGGGAGAAGTCTTTGTTGCTATCAATATGGGGCCAATCATGGTCACCGGAACATTCTGGGTTGTTGCCGGTCAATTTAACTGGCATTCTTTTTTCATCTCGCTTCCTGTGGGCATCATGGTCGCTTCGATTCTCTATTACCAGAGCCTGCCTGATATGATAACCGATGCCCGGGCGGGTAAAAATACTCTGGCAGTCAGACTGGGCAGAAAAAAAGCACTGCCGGGACTTATTTCGTTTTTCATCCTGATTTATCTTGGCATTTCCGCGCTTATCATCAGCGGTTTACTTTCTTTGTACAGTCTTGTATTTCTTTTCAGCCTTCCCCTGATTATAAAACTTATCCGTATAGTTATTTCAACAGAAAATTGGGTCATCCTGGATCAACATGGTAAATATGTGCGAATGATTTATTTTATTTGCGGTCTGGCGATCATTGCAGGCATATGTAGGTAAATTATTTCCCGAACATGGATATATGCTTCTTCACACCAAAAACAGGCGGTCTGCCAGAACTTATATACTCCTGGGTAGTTCATGTACTGAGAAAGAATATTTAAAGGCTGCTTTGCTTCACAATTTCTTGCAGCGTATCCATCAAATCGTATCTGGTTAAATCATATTGGATTGGTGTTATCGTGATGAAGCCTGCGGCTAGTGCTGCAACATCAGTATCTTTTGCATCGCCAACTGAAGCGGTATCGCCTGAAATCCAATAATATATGTTGTCCCGAGGATCGACTCTTTTTTCAAAATTTTCGATAATATTGCTCTTGCCTTGGCGGACTACACACACTCCCTTTATTTGTTCGGCAGGAAGGCAGGGAATATTAACATTTATGGCGCTGCTATTAATAATCGGATTATTAGTAATAAGCCGGACCATTTTACGCGCGAATTTGGCTGCGTAAGTAAAATCAGCTTCCTTATGAGTATCAAGGGAAATTGCCAGTGAGGGAACTCCCATGATTGCGGCTTCGGTTGCGGCGGATACTGTTCCTGAATAAAGAACATTAATCCCCGCATTGGCGCCACGATTAATACCGGACACAACTAGATCTACCGGCTTTTCCACTAATTCCTTAATGCCGATTTTAACACAATCGGCAGGTGTACCACAAACAGCGTAACCAAGAAAATTATTGTTTTTTGTCGCACGACGGACCATTAGTGGACGAAAGATAGTGATAGCATGCCCCACGGCGCTTTGCTCAATTTCCGGCGCTACAATCAAACAATCAGCCTCCTGGGAAAGCTCTTCATAAAGGGAACTCAATCCTTTAGCGTAAATCCCATCATCATTAGTCAATAATATTCGCATCACTTAACTTGTTCCAGCTTGCCGTTTTTCACTTTCAGAATAAACGCAACTTTCTGTGACACTCTATCGGCATCAAAAGATGTAACGCCTGTGACCCCTTTGTAATTATCCAGCTGAATTAAAACAGAGGCGAAATCACGGCGCGTTTGTACGTCATTTTTTTCAAGGACTTTGAAAATCATTCCAGCAGAATCATAAGCCAGCGCTTCAACATATTCAGGCTCACGACTATATGCTGAATAATAAGCATCTACAAAATTATTAGTTTCAGGATAATAACTACTGGTGAAAAAGCTGTCGGCAAAGACAGCGCCTTCCAGGTATTCAGCGCCTTTCTTTAGCAGCTCTGGAGAGTTCCACAAGTTTGTGCCTAAAAGGTTAATGCCCCTGACATCATAAAAAGCCAGTTGTTCGGCAATCATTTTTACACGCAAATAGGAATCAGGAATGAATAGCGCCTCAAAATTAACAGATAATCCATGCTTGGTATCTGACTTTTTCCTGGGATTAACTTTATCCGGAGAAGACAACTTTTTGCCTGTAACTTTAATTATTTCTTCCGTAAAATCTGTTTGCGCCTTACTGTAAGGAACTGCTTTTTCCACCTTACCGCCAATTTTTTGGGCTTCCTCACGCAAAATTTTCACCATTTCCACTCCATAACTATCCCTGGGATATAGAACAGAAAATATCGCAACATTCAAATTATCAAGAGCATATTTGGTAAGTGCTCTTATTTGCTGTGTCGGTGTTAAAAAATGCTGAAATACATAATAGTTTCCAGCGGTAACACCTTCTTTAGAAGTAATTAAAACCAGTGGCACTTTCCATTTTTCGGCCTCAAGTGCCGCTTCAGTAGCTTCGAGTGCACCGGCCACAGCAACAATCGCCATAACATTTTCATCATTGGCCAAATGCGCTATCGCTTCTTTTGCACCTTCCGGCATTCCGCTGGAATCCGCGGCAATTAACTTCCACTGTGTTTTAGATGTTGGATCAAATGTTCCCGCTGCAAGAAGAATTGCATCCAGCGCTTTACTGCCTTCCGTTGCATAAGATCCGGATAAAGGTAGCACACACCCTATTTTATAGCTGTCAACCTTCCCCAAGAGAGGCTTGAATACAGGCGGTTCTACTTCCTTTGGTTTTTCTTGCGGTGGCGGGATATCTACTTGAGTTTTTGTTTCCACAGCAGGTGGCGGCTGCACCGGTTTTTCCAAAACAAGCGACGTTCTTGCACAGCTCATAAATAAAACAACCAGCAATAAAATGGATAAATTGTCTAATATTCGGTTAATTTTCATTTTGCCTCCTGAATAATTGTCAGAATATAATTACGGGCACGCCTGGCCAAATCAGGCCTTTCTATGAGAATGGAAATCTCATTATTGTACTTCAAGCCAGACTGTGTCAGGTTATGGCTACCCAGAATAACAACTCTTTCATCGATTACAATCAGTTTTGTATGAGTAGTGGTGCGCGGCGAATCGAAATATACATTCACGCCATCATCTTGCAGGAGTTTCCCCGTTCGACGATTTTGAGCGTTCAGCTCTTTATCGCCTCGGTCGCTGGTTTCCAGGAGAACCGTAACAGCAACGCCTCTTTTCACAGCTTTGGCCAAATGCCCTGCAATACGATCAGGGTAACTGTTTTTGTGTACACCCGTTTTAAAAGAAAATATCGACATGAAGATTTCACTTTGCGCTTCGTCGATGGCTTTTATAAGCGCAGGGAAATAATTTTCATTGGTCAGAATAATCGCCGCGCATTGGGCATCGATTGGCTTTTCCGCAGCAAATGCTGAGTGCATTATACTTACAATAATTAAGCTGAAGAGCGTGACAACAACATTTTTCTTGAAAAGATTAAAGTTAATCATAACCCCTCTAAATGTCGTTATTATATAATATTTTTCTGCGCCGGTCGACATAAAAAAGCCCGAAACCATAAAATACGGTTTCGGGCTTTTTCTGAATAATTTACTTTTTTACTTCTTCAAAATCGGCATCAACTACATCATCGTCCTTTTTACCTGACGCCTGCTCTGCCCCACCATGCCCGGCCCCGGCATCAGGTCCGCCGGGACCACCCTGCCCGCCTTGGGGACCGGCTGTTTTGGCGTACATCGCCTCTGCCAATTTATGTGAAAGATTCATTAACTCTTCCTGAGCTTTCTTAATGGCTTCAATATCATCGCCTTCCAGAGACTTTTTGACTGTGTTTATTGCTTCGTCAATTTTGTTTTTTTCTGCCGCATCAACTTTATCTCCAAATTCTTTGATATTCTTTTCCACACCATAAACCAGAGAATCGGCAGAATTTCTTGTTTCAATCAACTCTTTGCGCTTCTTATCTTCTTCCGCGTGCTGTTCTGCATCGCGAACGAGCTTTTGGATTTCCGCCTCGCTCAAACCACTGGAAGCCGTAATTTTAATGCTCTGCTCTTTGCCTGTACCAAGATCCTTGGCGCCAACATGCACAATGCCGTTGGCATCAATATCAAAGGTAACTTCAATCTGCGGCACTCCGCGCGCCGCTGGCGGAATACCTACCAGTTCAAAGCGGCCCAAGGTTCTGTTGTCAGGAGCCATCTGTCGCTCACCCTGCAAAACGTGAATGCTGACTGCCGGCTGATTATCGGCTGCTGTGGAAAAAATCTGGCTTTTCTTACTGGGAATCGTTGTATTCTTCTCGATAAGTCTGGTCATAACGCCTCCTAATGTCTCTATTCCTAAAGACAGGGGAGTTACATCCAAAAGCAACACATCCTTGACATCTCCCGCTAAAACTCCACCCTGAATGGCAGCGCCCACAGCCACAACTTCATCAGGATTTACGCCCTTGTGCGGTTCTTTACCGAATATCTCTTTTACCTTCTGCTGGACGCGCGGCATTCGAGTCATGCCACCTACCAGAATGACTTCATCAATATCTTTGGTGGTTAAATTGGCATCTTTAATCGCGGTCTGACATGGGCCGACCACTTTATTAATTAACTCTTCCACCAGAGATTCCAATTTGGCGCGTGAGAGTTTGATATTCATGTGCTTGGGGCCGGAAGCATCTGCCGTGACAAACGGCAAGTTTATATCTGTTTCCATTGTGGTGGATAGTTCCATTTTCGCTTTTTCCGCAGCTTCTTTCAATCGCTGCAGAGCCATTTTATCATTGCGCAGATCAATTCCCTGATCTTTCTTGAATTCGGCAACCAGATAATCCATTACGCGCTGATCAAAATCTTCACCACCCAAATGCGTATCACCGTTGGTGGATTTCACCTCAAATACACCTTCTCCTAATTCCAGAATAGATATATCAAATGTACCGCCTCCTAAATCAAAAACAGCAATCTTCTCGTCTTTCTTCTTGTCCAGACCATAAGCAAGAGCCGCCGCTGTTGGTTCATTGATGATACGCAGTACGTTCAGTCCTGCAATCTTACCTGCATCTTTGGTTGCCTGCCTTTGTGAATCGTTAAAATAGGCCGGCACAGTAATAACAGCATCTGTTACTTTCTCTCCCAGATAATCTTCGGCAGTCTGTTTCATTTTTGTCAGAATCATTGCCGATATTTCTGCCGGCGAATAATTCTTGCCCCTCACAGTTACCTGCGCGTCGTTATTGGACGCCTCCGTTATTTTGTAAGGAATAATTTTTATATCATTCTGAACTTCCTTGGAGTTGTATTTTCTGCCGATCAGTCTTTTGACAGCATAAATTGTACTTTCCGAGTTTGTTATGGCTTGTCTTTTTGCTACCTGACCAACCAACCTCTCACCACTTTCCGTGATCGCCACGATAGAAGGCGTCGTGCGATTGCCTTCCTGATTGGATATAACAACAGGGTCTCCCCCTTCCATTATAGCTACACAAGAATTTGTTGTCCCTAAATCAATACCAATAATCTTTCCCATTTTACTCCTCCTTATTTTCCATTGTCTGCTTTTTGTTCACACACATTATTTTCTTTATTCATCTTTTTACATATACAAACTTTTGATGGTCTCAAAAGCCTGCCGTTTAGTAAATAACCTTTTTGGACTTCGTTAACTACCTTATTTTCCGCATGTTCTTCGCTTTCAACTTGCATCATCGCCTCGTGAAAGTTGGGATCAAAATCAAGACCGACGCTATCAATTTTCTCCACACCATGTTTTTTGAGGCAACTCAGAAGCTGTTCCTGAATCAGTTTTATGCCTTCCTTAAAAGCTTGAACATCAGAGCTGTCCGCATGTTCAAGCGCCCTGTCCAGACTGTCCACAAAAGGCAGGATGTCTTTTATTATATTTTCATTGCCATATTTAATGATGTCGGCTCTTTCTCTAATTGCCCGTTTTTTATAGTTATCCAAATCCGCAACAGCCCGAAGATACTTATCGTAATTATCGGCAGCCGCTGTTTCCTTCACTTTCGGATCTTTGGCAAAAACTTCTTCATCGATATCTTCATCTGCACAGGCAACATGTTCTTGAGCCTGTCCATCAATTTCTTCTTTTAGATCTTTATGTTCTTTCTTTGTTTTCACTATTCCCTCAGAAAAAATGATTTATGAAACTCCAATTCCGAAAGCGCAGCGCTGCGGAATTGGTAAGTTGAATAATCCCGCGAAGCGGAGGGTATAATATTCAAAAGCTGGCTTTTGAATATTATACCCGTGGTTATTTAAAATCCGGTTTCTGAAAAAGTTTGATATCGACCAGATCACAGACGGCATGTCCTGCCGTAATGTGCACTTCCTGAATACGCGCAGTTACCGATGAAGCTACATTAATTGATAAATCTGCAACCTTGGCAATATTGCCCCCATCCTTCCCGGTAAAAGCGATTGTAACCAGCCCCATCTTTTTGGCCACTTCCAAACCTTTCAAAACATTGGCGGAATTGCCGCTGGTACTGATACCCCAGGCAATATCTCCCGGCTGACCTATCGCCCGGATTTGTTTGCTGAATATTTCGGAAAAATCATAATCATTACCAATACTCGTAATAACTGATGTATCGGTAGTCAATGCTATGGCCGGAAGAGGAGGTCGTTCTATCACAAACCGATTAATAAATTCCGCGGCGATATGCTGAGCGTCGGCAGCCGAACCACCATTGCCGAAAATCAAAATCTTGTTGCCGGCTTTGAGAGCACCCGTTATCACCTCGATAACATTAACCATCTTACTGAGATTTTCATTGACGAAAGCTTCCTTAACACGGATACTTTCCTTAAATATTTTTATTATGTGATCTTCCATACCTAGACACCTATCTCTACTTTGTAATAACACTCCCAAAACGTGGCTAATATATTTACGGGTGTATCCTCTGTCAAGGGCAGACGACGGAATTTTCTGTGCTTTTTACAGGTGGCCACATTGTTTCGCCTTTTTGTATATTGTATTGCATTTGATATATTTCATTGATAAGTCACAAACACAGTTATAACCAGATTTGCAAAAAAGGAACCACTTATTTGAAAAAACCATCCACAAATAAATATCCTGCTGTAAATACTATTACCGACAAAGAACGCATAAGAGTGGTCAGGGAGATTTTCTCCACCATCACCGGTAAATATGATTTTTTGAACCATTTTCTGAGTCTGCGTCGCGATGTTGCCTGGCGCCGTTTCACCGCAAAAAAAATGCGGTTTTTTAAAACCAACAAGTATCTTGATGTTGCTTGCGGCACAGGTGATTTATCCATTGCAGCCGTGATAGAACATCCGCAGATAAGTGTAGCAGGCTTTGATTTTGTCAGCGAAATGGTGCAAGCGGGAATAAGTAAAATAGAAAAGAAAAATATGAAGGAAAAAGTAATGCTAATGCAGGGCGACGCCTTGCGCATCCCCTTTGACGACAACACCTTTGATGTTACCGGAATCGCTTTCGGGATCAGAAATATTCCCGATAGAGATCAGGCGCTCAAAGAAATGCTGCGAGTAACGGTACCCGGCGGACAAATTATGATTCTGGAGATGACCTTTATCCAAAACCGGTTCTTTAAACTTCTTTACTATGTTTATTTAAATTATTTACTGCCATTGTTTGCGAAAATTTTTTCGGCAAATCCCGCTGCCTATCATTATCTTGCCGATTCCATTATTAACTTTCCGTCACCGGAACAATTTGCCCGCATTATGGAAAATACAGGCATGATCACTATCGAAAAGCATCCCCTAACCTTCGGCGTTACCTGGCTCCACATTGGCATAAAACATGAACAAAACTAATTAATAAATAATACCATTAAAAAAGAAAGAAGCTTATATCTGCCTCAAAAAACTTGCAAACCATCTGAAAATTGATTATAAATTAACGAGTAGTGCAGTAAAATAGTTTGGAAGGAAACTGTTTTTTTAAAAACATGACCATAGTGGATAATAATCAACTTAAACAAGGAGGAAAGCGATGAGAATCTTGAGGTTACTGGTAATATTATTGATATTGGCATTAATGCCGGGGATTGTACCCCCTGCAATGGCTTTAGATGAAAATCGGGCAGGCTGCGATTCCTGTCGCATGAAGATAGACAGTCTTGATAAGCCTTTCAAGATGGTCGGAACATGGCTTTTCACGCGTGACGACGCACCCGGCAACAAAGACATCAATATCGATACATCCTCATGGCCGCTTGTTAAAGCCCCCGGTCCCTGGAAAAAAATATATAATGACGGGAAGTATTTCAACATTGGCTGGTATCGCGGAACCTTTGAGTTTGCTCCCTCCCTGATTGGTCAGGAAGTTGTCTTACTTGTTGATTCCTACATGGGCAGGAACATCGTATATCTGGATGGCGTTGAAATATACCGCAGGCCCGGTAATATCAATGTTGAACGTTACTATTCCAATCAGCCGATGCCCGTGCGCTTTAAGATAACCAAGCCTCAACACCTCCTGGCAATGAAAATGACGACCCCTATAATGAGTGGAGTTTATCAACTCCCCTTTGAACTGCGCAAGTACGATCAACACGATACAAGTTTAGCGTGGCGTGCATTCTGGGGCGGGGAAGTGCGTCTTATTTTCGCTTATGTCATCCTTTTTTTCGGTTTCTTTTTTCTGCTGGTTTACTGGAAAACCAAGTACACCATGTATCTTGTCGCAGCATTGGGCAGTATTGTATTATTCCCATACCTTGCTTCAATCGGGGATTCCCTGCTTAAAATATTTCCACCGGAACCGCTGCTATACATACATTATTCTGGTTTTGTTTCAATCTTCTTTGCATTTATATTCAGTCAGTACTTCTACAAATTTTACCCGAAATCAAATTGGGTTTTTGGTGGAATTTATTTATTATCTGTAGTGGGAATCGTCTCGAACGTATTTCACCCCAATATGTCTGTCTTTCACTTGTCGAGAACAGTTCTTTTTCTTGCCAATTTATTTTTGGCGCTTTGGATTCTTTATCTGCTTTATAAGGGAATACGCAATAAAAAACCTGGGGCCGGTATTCTTTTGGCTGGCATGTTATTCTATGTTGTGACTGGCTATCATGATAATTTTCTGGCCTTTGGTTTGATCAATTCCACCCAGGTGATGTTCTTCGGTATGACTGTATGGACGTTTTCTATGTTGTATGTCGCCAGCCAAATCTTCACTAACGCCTATCTTGAAAACAAGCAACTGGCCAAAGAACTCAAAGTAATGAACGACAACCTGGAAGAGCTGGTAGCAGAGCGTACCAAGCAATTGAGACAGAAGACCAACGACATCCAGAGCATGCTTCAGAACATGCCTCAAGGCGTTCTGACCATCATGGACAAGAACATTATTCATCCGGAGTACTCAGCATACCTGGAGACAATATTTGAGACCAAAGATATTGCCGGCAAGAATTTGATGGAACTGGTCTTTACCGATACGAACCTGGGATCTGATATTTTATCACAGGTGGAAGTAGCCGCAGGCGCCTGTATTGGCGAAGACAAGATGAACTTTGAATTCAACACACACCTCATGGTTACAGAATTCGACAAGAAGATGGCTGATGGAAAGATCAAATCACTGGAACTGAGCTGGTCACCTATTTGTGATGAAAAAGAAACCATTGAAAAAATCATGCTCTGTGTGCGTGATGTCACCGAGTTTAAACAACTGCATGCCGAAGCCAGCAAACAGAAAAGAGAACTGGAAATTATCGGTGAAATCCTGTCCGTCAATCAGGAGAAGTTCCATGAGTTCATTGACAACTCCAGACAATTCATCCAGCAGAATGAAAGCATCATCAAGAAAGCAAGTGATAAAGAACTGGAAACAGTATCCCTGCTGTTCCGTAACATGCATACAATCAAGGGCAACTCCCGCACCTATGGCCTGCTGAACCTGACCAACATGATTCATGAGACAGAACAGGGATATGATGAACTGCGCAAGAATCCCGATGCCCAGTGGAAACCTGATGTACTTCTGTCCAAATTAAGTGAAACATCAGCCCTGATTGAAGAGTATGCCAAGATCAACGACGTGAAACTGGGCAGAAAAGGTCCCGGCAGACGTGGTCGTGTGGAGAAATTCCTGCTGGTGGATAAGGTACAGATCGCCCAGTCTCTCAAAATGCTGGATACCGTGGACAAAGCCAATATATCCGCCCTGCGTGACGCAGTTCGGGATGTAGGCAATACATTGAAATTAATCGGTACGGAAAAACTCCGCGACGTTTTGGCGGGCATCGTTGAATCCATGCCATCACTGGCCAAGGAACTGGGGAAAGAACCTCCGTCCATTTCCATCGAGGATAATGACATTGCCATCAGGAACCAGGGAAGCGGCTTGATCAAGAACGTCTTTATGCACATCTTCCGCAACTCCATCGATCATGGTTTGGAGAAAGCAGCAGACCGTGTTGCCCAGGGGAAGACCCCTGTCGGCAATATCCGTCTTGAGGTATCCATAGATAAAAACCAGCTTTGTTTCAAGATGCATGATGACGGACGCGGCCTGGCAATTGGAAGAATTCGCCAGAGGGCCATTGAAAACAAACTTCTGGCAGAGGGAGAAAAGAAAACACCGGAAGAACTGGCTCAGATGATTTTCCTTCCCGGTTTTTCCACAGCCGAGGTTGTTACTGAAGTTTCCGGTCGGGGCGTTGGTATGGATGCAGTAAGATGCTTCCTGAAGGACGAAGGCGGGA
>JANXZU010000090.1 GCA_025355345.1 Syntrophaceae bacterium | reverse complement strand
AACGAAGTGAACTGAAATCCGTAAGTTGTAATGAGACAAGCTGAAAACAAACGTAGTGCGGTTTGAAGCGTAAGTCGAATTATCCAATAGCCAAAGGCTATTGGGAACGATCTCCGGAGCGAAGCGTAGTGGGATTGATGACACATTTTCCAAAAGTGAAGCATGTTTGGAAAATAAGATTCAGTAATATTTAAAAAAATTATTTTAAGGAATAGAGTAAAATGAAGATCGAAGATCAAAAAATTCGCAATATCGGGATAAGCGCGCATATCGATTCCGGCAAAACGACGCTTACCGAAAGAATTCTTTTTTATACAAAGAGAATTCATGCCATTCATGATGTCAAAGGTAAAGATGGAGTGGGAGCAACCATGGATTCCATGGAACTGGAAAAGGAACGCGGAATTACCATTGCTTCTGCGGCAACTTATTGTGAATGGAATGGCTATGAAGTAAATATTATTGACACTCCCGGTCACGTCGATTTTACCATCGAAGTAGAAAGATCGCTGCGCGTATTGGATGGAGCTATTCTTGTCTTGTGCGCAGTCGGTGGCGTTCAATCGCAATCTATAACAGTTGACATGCAAATGAAAAGATATAAGGTTCCATGTATCGCCTTTATCAATAAGTGTGATCGCAGTGGAGCCAATCCTTTCCGGGTAATCAGCCAGCTCAAAACAAAATTGGGACATAATGCGGTTGCTATGCAAATACCAATTGGTCTGGAAACAGACGCGGAGGGTGTTGTTGATCTTGTCTCGATGAAAGCTTTATATTTTGACGGCGATAACGGCGAAAATGTTCGCACAGAAGAAATTCCGGCAAATCTGCTTGAAGAAGCAAAAACGAAAAGAGAAGAACTGATTGATGCCGCGTCGCTCTTTTCCGATGAATTAACTGAGGCTATCTTAGATGAAAAAGAAATATCGTCGGAAATGCTATATGCTGCAATACGTAGAGGTACTTTAAAAAGAGAAATCACCCCGGTTTATATGGGGTCAGCATATAAAAACAAGGCAGTGCAGCCGATGCTTGATGGTGTTACTTATCTTTTACCATGTCCATCGGAGGTGGAAAACGTCGCTTTGGATATGGATAAAAATGAAGAGCAGGTTGTGCTGGAAAGTGATTCGGAAAAACCGATTGTCGCTCTGGCCTTTAAACTCGAAGACGGAAAGTATGGCCAGTTGACTTACATCCGTGTTTATCAGGGTACCGTTGAGAAAGGTTCGACTATTGTCAATGTCCGCAATGGCAAGAAAGTAAAAGTTGGCCGGCTGGCAAGGATGCATGCCGATCAAATGGAAGAAGTAGATAGTTTACGCGCCGGTTACATTGGTGCTTTATTTGGAATTGAATGTTCATCCGGTGATACGTTTGTTGCTCCAGGTATTAATATGACTATGACTTCCATGTATGTGCCCAAACCGGTTATCTCGCTGGCTATCGTGCCGAAAGACAACAAATCACAAATGTCTATGTCGAAAGCATTGAACCGTTTTTCCAAGGAGGATCCTACATTCAAGACTTTTGTTGATCCGGAAACAAATGAAACGATTATTGAAGGAATGGGCGAACTTCATCTGGAAATTTATGTGGAAAGAATGAAGAGGGAATACGACGCGGAAGTTACTACCGGTAATCCCCGCGTGGCTTATCGCGAAACAATAACGCAGCGTGCCGAGTTTAATTATACTCATAAAAAACAAACAGGTGGTTCGGGGCAGTTCGGACGCATTGCCGGATATATCGAACCGACCAGCGAGGCCGAGTTTATTTTTGAAAATAAAATATTCGGTGGTTCAATTCCAACGCAATATATTTCTGCCTGTGAAAAAGGATTTAAACAAAGCATGGCCAAGGGCCCGAAACTGGAATTCCCTATTACCGGTGTAAGAGTGTTAATTAATGATGGCGCTTCTCACGCGGTTGATTCTTCGGATATGGCTTTCCAGGCTTGCGCGCGCGGTGCTTTTCGGGAGGCATATTTACGCGCTAAACCGGTTATCCATGAACCGATTATGAAAGTTGTTGTGGAAACACCGGCGGAATTTCAGGGGCCGGTAATGGGGCTATTAAATCAGCGCCGCGGTATGATTGTCGGTTCGCAGGATGAAGGAGTGATGTGCGTGATAGAAGCGCAGATGCCGCTTGCGGAAATGTTTGGCTTCTCGACAATACTGCGATCTTCAACACAAGGTAAAGCTCAGTTTACAATGGAATTTTCCATTTACAGGCAAGTACCGCAGTCAATCGCGGAAAAGATCGCGCTGGATGTTGCAGCGAATAAAAAATCGGCTGCATAGCCGTAGTAATACCAAGTTGCTTTCAAAAAAACCATGAATTTTTGAAAGCTTACTTGGTATTATGCCCGGTAAAGCAACCTTTAATGAGACTCGCTGAAAACGAACGAAGTGAAGTTCAAAGCGCAAGTCGAATTAACCTACGTGCGAAGCTAAGTAGGGCTAAAGTTTGATAGCAACTTGGTATAAATAGAAGCATGTTAAGAAACAGCGTTGCGTTAAAACGAGTAGAAAATATAATCCATTTATCTTATAAGGACATTGTCATGTTAAAAAAAGAAATTATATATCGTAATCCCCTGATTAATCTTGGATACGCGGATGAAGACATTTTACCCCACGGCGGATTTGGCGCAGTCCTTGCTCATGCGGGACTAGGCAAGACAGCATTACTTGTCCAGATGGCGTTAAATACAATGATGCGGGAGCAGTCTGTTTTGCATGTCAGTCTTCATGAAGCGGTAAGCAAAGTTGATGTTTGGTATCATGAGTTATTCCACAATATCGCGGGAAAACACAATGCCAGTGATATTCAGGAATATTGGGATAAAATTCAGCCATACCGATTTATTATGACTTTCCGGGTGGAAGGTTTCAGCGTACCTAAACTGGAAGAAAGATTAACTGACTTGATGCAACAGAATATTTTCAAGCCGCATATTGTTATTATTGATGGTTTAAAGTTCGATGAATCAGGACGCGGCCTTTTGGTTAACTTGAAAGAACTGGCCAAAAAATATTCCATGAGTATGTGGTTTACAGTGCACACGCATCGCCATGAACCACCGAAAGAAAACGGCTTACCTCTATCTTTTCTGCATGTTGCTGATTTGTTCGATGTTCTTGTACAACTGGCGGCAAAAGGTGAAGAAGTATATATCAAAGCCCTCAAAGGCCAGGCTGCTACTGCCAAGCAGGATTCACTGCTACTTGACCCGGCGACGATGCTGATCAAAGCTTAAGACTAATCATCTAATTCTAAAACAGAATAAATATTTACTCTCAATCCCCGCTCATTCCAGCGGGGATTTTTTTACTGTATAATCTATTAATTTCAATTTGATACCACTTCAAATTTAGTTATTAGGTTAATTACTAACATTATCCGTATTTTTTTAAATAATTGCAATAATAGTGAATTTCGTTTATTGTTTAAGCACTTCCCTAAAATAAATTTTCAGGAGATCTTCTTGCCTACGATTGTAATTGTCTAAAGGCAAGGCGCTCTGCCACATGTTGATATTAGTCTTGAGGGCACAAAACCGATACCAAATTTGTAAAACAGTATTTTCATAATATAGACGGAACCGAAATTAACATTAAAGAAAAAATGTCATTATTCCATCAGCAACTCTCAATATTGAGCATAAATTAATTTAGAAGGGACTCATATTATGAAGAAAATTAATAAAAGATGAAAAGGAAAAAGGCAAGTCTGTCAAAGTATTTTTGGCGGAAAAATAATAACATCCTATAACATGCTTCTGGGATATTGTGTCTAATCATTTATGTGTGTATAATGAATAAATATAATCACCTGAAAAATGAAAAAAGCCCTTACCTGCTACAACATGCGCAGAATCCGGTGGATTGGTATCCCTGGGGTGAGGAGGCGTTTGCTAAAGCGCGGCTGGAAGATAAGCCTATCTTTCTTTCCATCGGTTATTCCACCTGCCACTGGTGTCATGTGATGGAGCATGAATCATTTGAAGATGAAAAGGTGGCGCAACTGCTTAATGATAATTTTGTCAATATCAAAGTCGATCGTGAAGAGAGGCCTGATATTGACAATATCTATATGACAGTCTGTCAGATGATGACGCAAAGCGGCGGTTGGCCGCTGACGATCATGATGACGCAGGAGTTGAAACCATTCTTTGCCGCGACATATATACCTAAAGAATCAATTTACGGCAGTATTGGGCTTTTAGAATTAATCCCTCAGGTAAGGGCAGTATGGGCAAGTAAGCGAGATGAAGTAGTAAACGCTGCGGAAGAGATAATCAAAAGCCTAAAAGAAATTCATGCGCAATCAGCAGAGAAAAAACTGAGCGATGATACATTAAAGAAAGCCTACGAGATATTTGATCGAAGTTTTGACAGGCAATATGGTGGGTTCGGCAATGCACCTAAATTCCCCTCTGCACATAATCTATATTTTCTTCTCAGATACTGGAAGCGCACAAATGATAGGCAGGCGCTGAAGATAGTTGAAGACACTCTCCAAAACATGCGCAGCGGAGGAATTTATGATCATATTGGCTTTGGTTTTCATCGTTATTCCACAGACGCCAAGTGGATTGTTCCTCATTTTGAAAAGATGCTCTATGATCAGGCACTAATCGCCATGGCCTGTATTGAGGTCTTTCAGATAACAGGCAAGCCCGAATATGAAAAGACAGCCAGAGAAATATTTACTTATGTGCTCAGGGATCTGACAGATGTAGATGGCGGATTTTATTGTGCCGAGGATGCCGATAGTGAAGGTGTTGAAGGCAAGTTCTATCTATGGACGGAAAAAGAAGTTCGCAGTGTGCTGAATAAAGAAGAAGCGGATTTGTTTTTGTCAGTATTTCAGCATAGTGATGATGCAGAGGTGCATGGGATGCAGGAAATGCCCGCCGGGCATTTTATTCCACATTTGAAAATGATAAATGATTACCGATCACTTAATGCACAAAAGATTGTCCAAATCAGAGAAAAACTGTTTGCAGTTCGGGCAAAGCGCATTCATCCGTATAAGGATGAAAAGATTCTGACTGATTGGAATGGTCTGATGATTGCCGCTTTGGCCAGGGGCGCGCAGGTATTTAATGAACCAGCTTATGCAAAGTCGGCAAGCAAAGCAGTGTATTTTATTTTGAAACGTATGCGGACAACGGAAGGTAGATTGTTGCATCGTTTCCGCGATGGTGTTGCCTCAATTGCAGCAGTCGTTGATGATTATGCGTTTATCATCTGGGGATTACTGGAACTATATGAGGCGACATTTGAAACGAAATATCTTGAACATGCCTTGGAATTAAATAAAGAACTGATTATTCATTTCTGGGATGAAAAAGATGGTGGATTGTTCTTCACCGCAGATGATGCTGAAGAATTGCTGATTCGCCAAAAGGAAATTTATGATGGGGCTATACCATCCGGTAATTCTGTGTGTCTTGCTAACTTCCTGCGTCTGGCCAGGGTTACAGGAGATAGAAGTTTAGAAAACAAGGCCGCTTTAATCATCAAAACTTTTTCCGGAAGGGTTGATCAAATGCCCAACGCCTTTACCCAATTTCTTTCAGCGTTTGATTTTGCTCTTGGTCCCATAAGTGAAGTCATCATAGTGGGGGATATTGATAATAAGGACACCAAGGAAATGCTGGGAGTGTTGAGGAAAAGTTTCGTGCCTAATAAAGTTGTTATCTTCCGTACAGAAGGTTCAGCGTCAGCCGAGATTGAGAAAATAGCACCTTATATTAAATCTTATCAAGGTCAGGGAGATAAGGCTACTGCCTATGTCTGTTCCAACTTCACCTGTCATTTACCGACAACTGATCCGGGAAAAATGATGGCATTGTTGGAGAAGAAAAGAGCAGGGAATAGAGATTAAATGGAATACTCCTTACAAAATCATTTACCGCGACAGTCGGATTTGCCTTTGCCTCTTCCTTCTGTTGTTTCATTGGTTAATTTACCGTTTTCAAAAGTTAGAGTATAGATAAAATCACCATCGCCACAGTTGTAATGCAATACATCAGACTTGTTACTACATTTTCTAGATTTTTTTATTCTACCATTTTTGTCGGTATAAGTTGATGCCTGACGATTTGCGCAGGAACTTGCTTTTGATGTTGGCTTACCACATGTTGCCATGACCTGAGTCTTTGTATCACCAGTGCTTACCAGCCCGGAACCGCAGCGAAAAGCAAAGCATTCAGCACAAAATAAAAATATAATTATGAGGCAAAGAGAGCTGATTTTGATAATCTTCATGAATCTTCTCCTTCTTATATTTTGGCTATCACCATGTATTCATACTTGTAAAGATCATAAACTAAATGCTGGATAATTTCCTGTTCTGCTGTACTGGGTGTTTCCATGCGCAATGCAGTTTTAACTTTATCATTAAAGTTCAGAGGCAGGAAATCTGCAAACTGTCCGCGCTTGACTTCATAATTGCAAGTTTCCGCAATTTTCTGCAGGTGAGAGAATTTGATTGTGTATTCGTCGTGACCTTTTAGTGTAATTTTTTCCGGATTATTTGATGACGTTAAATTAAGGTAAGGCAATAATTGCTCAGGTATTGAGGATTCACAACTATGTTCGCTCAGATAAATATATTTAATTTCGGCATGGCAGAGTACATCCAAAACTTCCATTGCACCAATATTGATGTTTTCACCTTCAAAAAATGATAGCGCATATTTTTCCTGGAAATATTTTACTCTTTCCTGCCAGTGCGTTGATTCTTTTTCTGTACCGGTATTTTCATCGTTACCAGAAACCAATGTGGGCAGATCACCAAGGTTTTCATTCATAATTACCAAGTCAAACCAACTAAGATCATCTGCGGTAATTTTCAATATATCTTTTTCATAAAAAGTGACATTTAATCCTGATAAAGTTTCTTTCTGCTTTCCCAAAAGGTAAGGGGAAATATCCAGCATGTTTCCTGAAAGTGCCGGATTCAAGATGAGGAAATCGTGCATAAGATAGCCTAATCCGCCGCCAACTTCCAGAACGCTGCGGACATTGTCAAAGTGAATATATTTACTTAAATAATGGTAGAGTTGGACGCCGAAAGGATCCTTTGACTGTAAAATATCGCGGCATGGGCTTGACTCCGGATAAAGAGCATTGCAGACAGTAAGCTCCCAGCCCAGAGAATTGAGTTCGTTAATATGATAATTTTCAGTTGTATTTAAAAAATATCCCATTTTTTCTCGTAAAAATTCATTTATTGATATTAAGAATTTTATGATACTTAAATTATACTAAATTAAATAAACACAAAAAGCAATAATGATTGTGAAAAAAGCATTAATGCTCATAGAGAGACAACATGGCACAATATTCCAAAAAGTTAATTGATGTTCTGAAGAGTGACCATCCTGATCTTTCCGGCTGGACGATAATTTGTGCAAGCGAAAGGGCTGTTGACCCTGTGCAGCACATTATACACACTGAGCTTGGCGGCATTCTTCCAAAAGTCGAAGGCCTTAATTCATATGTAACTAGAAATGTCAGCGCAAATTCCAAGTTTCAGCCACTGACTGCTGATGAGCGACTACTTTACTTTATTTTGTTCATAGCAGAAAGATTTCCAGATGAGTCATATCCCACACGACGCGCTGCCGCTGTCCTGCCGCTTATTGCTAAATTTGCGGAATATAACATCAAAATTGATACCATTTTGGGTGCAGAGCGGTTTACCGATGAGGAGTGGAATAGACTCGAAGAGTATATTGAAACCGCGCAGGCTTTTCGCGCGTGGCTTGCTAAAATAAATCTTTTTCTGCCGGAGCTGGAACTTGCGCGGCTTGATGATATCACACCGGGCGAAAAAGAGATATTTATCGGACTTCCCGAGATAACACCAGTAACTGATCGGTTCTATCGAAAGATAACCGGAGAAAGGTTATTCATTGATAAGCCGCTTTTCGGTCTCGAACTATCAGGACCGAATAACCTGCCATTTGATTCAGCAAAAAATCTTGTATTGTCATTTGGCGGTGGGGTTGAGCCTTCCTCAGGCGCGGGCATCGAGTTAGTCAGTCTTGCCGGACTTCACGCCATAGTTGATCTAGTCACACTGGAGGTCGTAAATTTCCTTAAAGATCGGCAGGAAAAAGAGCAGATGATGATATACCTTCTTGATGAGTCGCTCACAACAATGCTCTGGAACAGATCGCTTCGCCTGTTCGGCAATGCTGTCAATCTTGCGATCTGGCTGCCGTTTTCAACAACTGCGGCAGGAAGAAGACTTCTATCAGAGATAGAAAAGGCTGAAGCGACTGGTCTAATGCCCGATTTTAAGAGCTTTGCTACAGCTTGCGCGGTGGAATTATCCAAAAACAGAGACAATTATGTCCGCGAGGAGTGTGAGGCACTGGAGACGGCTATATCATTTTCTACCCTCCTTGATGATTGGAAAGAGAGACTCGGGCGAAATTTTACCGAGGCCGCAAAAATGCTCCTCGAGACAAGAAAATTCCGCATAACGGGGAGCAGGTCCTCACCGGTGCAGGTTGTCGGTTTAGGCCATGTTTCAGGAGAGAAATTCAGCAGATGTTTGATACTTCCTCTGGA
Source organism: Syntrophaceae bacterium (assembly GCA_025355345.1). Lineage (GTDB taxonomy): Bacteria > Desulfobacterota > Syntrophia > Syntrophales > Smithellaceae > FEN-1160. The sequence continues at coordinate 6,346 of JANXZU010000090.1, read as the reverse complement.
CAGCGGCATTCTGCCGACCCAGCCTTTTGAAGGACCGTTTATCAATCCGGTGCATGTTCCGCAGATGCGAAAAAGTGTATTTGAATACGAGGATCTTCTTCTCAGACAGATTCTGGCACAGGGTGACAGGATTAAAATAGCAGCGGTGGACGACAAAATAAGGGAAAGAACGCCCAGCTACTATATGAGTTTTCTGGCGCAGGAATTTGGGAAAACAATTACTTCAGTAACTTTTAAAGAGCAGTTGTCAGAAACACAAAACAGTAAAACACCTGCGATACCAATAGATGATAATCTGAGAAACAGACTTAAAGATTTTACATATTCGTTTTCAAGCCTTGTAAAAATTCTATCGTGTCCGTTTTTGTTCTACCATCAATACATACTTCGGATTCAACCACCTTCATTTATGGACGATGATGAAAAAATTAATATGCATATGGGAACTTTTGTTCATAAATTATTTCAACAGCTCTCAACAGAAAGAAAGGATCTACTGAATAACTGGGAGAAGCTTTTTGACGAGCTTTGGGAAAGCGCTGAAAACGCAGGAATAAGAGATATTGAAGGCATCAATATCTATATGCTTAACGCAAAAATCTTTCTGCAGGAAATCTATGCTGACGAGATCGAATCAGGACAAGGAATAATATTTGCTGACAATGCCATATCATGTGAGGAAAAATTCAGCGGCACGATTGCGCGATCCTATAAGATAACCGGTCGTTCAGACAGGCTGGCAAAGATATCAGGACGCACCGAGATTATTGATTTCAAGTATTCAAAAAAGCAAAGCAGGTTTAATATTCCCGCAAGAACAACAGTGCTTGCGCTTTTTAAAGAAAAAGGTATTTTGCATCCAGCGGCACAGCTGATGATTTACCAGCGCTTTAATAAAGGCGTGGAAGGCGCCCGCTTTTATTTCCTGAAAGAATCGTCAAAAGATCGGGACATGGTTTTTCCTCCGGAGCAAAGTGACGATGCAGATGCGCTTATGTCCGCCATCAAGGATCGTCTTGACACAATAATCGGCGGAAGTGAACTTGTGCCTGAGCAGAACTCTTCAGAGTGCGAATTCTGCCTTTTTCAATCATTATGTGGAAGAGATGACTATTATAAGGCTGCAAGGGGGAATAAGTAATGCAAAGTATTCTTCTGAAAGCATCAGCTGGTTCCGGCAAAACAACAAGGCTCACCGAAGAGGTGTTTAATCGCATATCTACAAGGGGAAAATTCATTACGGCGCTTACCTTTACCCGCGCAGCAACTGCCGAGATGCGCTCTCGTATCATGGAAAAAATCGCGTCAAAAAAAGAGATGCTTCTGCTCGATAGGCTGAGTCTTATTATGGAGGCTGGCCGGGTCGGTTACTCGACGATAGATTCATTCTTTTACAGGCTTTTTGCCGCATCCGGTTATGCGCCAAAGATGGCCGATGAGAAGGCGCAGATTGAATTAGCAGGTGAAATAGAAAGCATTTTTCGCGATAGCGTAATGAAAAGCGGCAAGGGGAATAAGATAATAATCGCTGCCAGAATATTAAGAACAGACATTGATCAACTCTGGGGTTCTCTTGCCGATGAACAAACTGTAGAGCGTTGTCTGATGGATGTGGACAGGCTTGATGATCTTGATGCTATTATGAAAGAGAATGGCATATTAAGGAATAGTCTAGAATCTCTGAGCAGAAATGCCAGTGTATTTTCGGGACTGGTAACGGCTCGTGTTAATGACTGGGTAATAAAAGCTTTGGCCAATTATGAAAGTTTTATTTCCAAGACAGTCGCCACCCATTCTGACCTGGAGAATTACAAGAGCCTGGGTAAGAATATTGCTTGGGATGAGAAACCTTATTCAGAGTTGAACAAGATATTTAGGGATTACAGAAAAACTGCTGAAAAACTTTCTATAAACAAGGCACTCCTACGGGAGCTGGCGGTTGCATTTCTTTGCGAGATATATCTTGATGCGGCAAATGCTGTTAAGAAGCAAAAAAAGTTGATATTTTTCTCTGATGTGCGGAAATGCCTCCTTGCTCTGGACGGCACCGAATCAGAAGATCGTCCGAAACTCATGAGCAACTACTTTTCCCTTGGGCTGGACAGGACAGAACATCTGCTGATTGACGAATTCCAAGATACATCCAGAGGCGATATAGCGATACTGCTTCCACTCATTGACGAGATTTTATCCGGTCCGGGCGAACGCGGTGAAAGATCTTTCTTTGCCGTGGGCGATTGGAAGCAGATGATATACGGATGGCGTGGTGCTAATCGCGAAGCACTGGAAATGGCAATCGGTAACTATATACAAAACGGTGTAATCGCGGAAAGCTCACTTGCATACAACTACAGAAGCACACCGCTGCTGATATCTTTTTTTAATAACCTTGTGACAAATCTCTTTGTCGGAAAAGAAAGAACAGAAACACAGAAACCGCCGGAAAAAACTGACTGGTTTGCCGGTGTGACAGAGGTATGTCTTGTTAATCTTGAAAAAGACGGCAATTCGGAAGCCCTTTTCTATCCCTCAATTGTCAAGGTTCTCCAAGCGAAAAAAGATGAGTATGGTTGTCAGTGGGGTGATATGGCTGTGCTTTCCACTACCAACAACTATGTCCAGAAAATATCATCTGAGCTTGTAAAGGAAGGTATCGGTGTATCGGAGGTCAAAGGCAGGCAGCTTCTTTCGACTAAAAAAGGTGTTGCGGTAATGCTTTTCCTGGCGGGAGTTCTGTCCAAAGATGGTGATACGCAATTTTCTGAAATAGCCGCACAGTCGCCGTTATGGATTGAGACATTCGGAAATATAAGTGATGTCAGGGCTGAGTTTGCCGGGAGATTTCCCACACCTTTCGGGATAATGGCTGTAAGTTGCGCAATTGAATTATTGCGGGGAAAACTACCGTCAACAATACTGGACATCTGGCAGGATGAGGCGCAGGCGTTCTTTAGCCAAGGTGGAACTGATGCAGACGAGTTCCTTTTACGGATGTTCAATATACGGTTTAGCGTAAAAGTGCCGGAAGCCGAGAACAGAAACAATATTAAAGTTGATACCATCCACGGAACAAAAGGATTACAATTTAAACACGTATTTGTTTTCTGGAATGAGGAAGAAAAAGAGCCGCCGTTCTATCTGCAATCCGAAAAATGTCATGTGCAATTTACGGGCAGGGAGTTTGATTTCTGGGCGGCAAGTGAATCGGCTAATGCCTGCGAGATTGCTAAAAATCGTGAAGAAAATTTGATGCGACTGCGACGAGAGAAAGCAAATGTTTTCTATGTTGCCGCAACGAGAGCCATACAAACACTTACCGTTTTTCTACCGACAAATAAAGATGAGAAATATAAAGAAGTTCATCAAGCAGTCTTGGATACATTTGCACAGTTTGCGCCTGAGGGCTCAAAAAAGGATATCTGCTCATTATCCAAACAATCCAAAGTGACTGAACCCATAAGAATATTAAGTATGCCCGAAAAATACAATGATGAACCTGATAAGTATGGCGAGATTGACCCGACGCTTATATCCTCCTATATCAAGGCAGGTATCATGCGTGGTGAACGACTTCACCGCTGGCTGGCGAAGGTTGTTAATCAGGCTAAACTTCCGCCGGCAGGAGAGCTTAACAATGAAGAATATGAGACGGCAATTCGTTTTGTTGAAAGAATCGATGTTTCTGACATAATGTTTAGAAAGGGTAAGCTCTATATTGAGCAGCAGATATCGGATAAAAATAATTTTGGTATAGTCGACAGAATGATAGTGTCCGACGATCTTATCACAATAATTGATTATAAATCAGGCTCAATGCGCGGACTCAAGCAAAAGTATGATGAGCAGCTCAAGCGTTACACTGATATAATGAAGTCGCTCTATCCACAAAGAAACATGGAATATTATATCTTATCAATTGATATTTGAAGATTAGCAATGGCAGGATTATTTCAAGTATTAAATTGGTGACAATGTTAAAGCCGATATGTACAGTCAGTCCACTGCCCTGCAAAATTAAATATATTAATTAACATAATAATATCAATGGTATATACGCAAACAATGATTAAGCTGACAATGATAAAGTTACCTTTATAAACCTTGACAATTATTGTGCAATCCATTAGTTTACCGGATTAATTTTGGGGATGCGGGCGTAATTGCCTGTACGTATTTAGGGGGGGGGATGAAGAATGATTGGTGTGCTCATTACCACGCATGGTAATTTAGGAGATGAATTGATTAAAGCCGCGGAGTCGATCAAAGGCAAGCTCAATGATGTAATGCATGTTTGCGTTGAACAGACAAAAGGCGTAGCAGATTTAAAAAAGGAAATCGGCAATGCGATAAAGAAACTGGATAAAGGAAGGGGTGTATTAATCCTTACAGATCTTTTTGGCGGTACTCCTTCCAACATCTCGCTTTCATTTATGAAAGAGGGAAAAGTTGAAGTGTTAACCGGTGTAAATTTACCCATGTTACTTAAATTATCGGAAGTTAAAGAAGAAACAACACTGCAAGAATTTGCCTGTTATATTAAAGAATACGGGAAAAAGAATATTTCTCTGGCCAGTGAAATAATGAGCAAAAAAGCAACAGGGTGAATAATTGACGGATAATTTCAACATAGCATTGGTTAGGGTAGATAACAGGTTGGTCCATGGTCAGATACTGGAAGCATGGGTGCCATTCATCAAGGCAAAATGTATTTTTGTTGTAAATGATAACGCGGCCAGTGATTTCTTTTGTGAAACTGTAATTAGAATGGCCGTGCCCAGTGAAATTGATGTAAATATAATATCTGTTGAAGATTTTGCCAGAAATTATATTTTCAAACAAGAAAACGGCAAAAGAACTATCGTCTTGTTCAGCAATATTGCCGATGCCTGCAGGGCATATAACCTTGGGTTTCATTTTGATAAATTAAATATAGGTAATATTCATAACGAGAAATACAAATTATGCTGTGCACCTTCTGTCTTTTTGTGCGATAATGAAATTCAGGAAATATTAACACTATTAGAAAATAAAGGTGTTCTCATCGAGTTAAAGCGAGTACCGCGAGAAAAGGCGGTTAATATTAGAGAAGCCCTGAAGGATTTTTGTTGAAACTCCGGTTCCTGCCGAAGGAGTGCTCCACTTGTTCACACAAATTATTTTATTATCTTTTTGCGGTGGCCTGCTTTGTCTAGATCGAATCTTCATACAGGCCATGATTTCCCGACCGATAATAATTGCTCCGGTTATCGGTCTTATTTTAAACAATCCTTATGCCGGTTTGATAATCGGGGCAATGATAGAAATGTTTTGGATTGACCGGATACCGATTGGCATTTATATACCTCCAAACGATTCTCTGGTTGCGGTACTGGCAACTTCCGTAACCATTATAGCAGGTGGGAAACTCGGGAGTGTCTCTCCGGAATTAATCGCTTTTTCTATTTTGTTATTTATTCCTTTTGGAATACTGGCAAAGCAAATCGACATCCTGATTATAAAATCTAATGATCTTCTTTCTGATCAGGCACTCGAAGACGCAAAAAAATCAGATATAAGCGCCATTGAAAATAAAACTTATCTTGGCTTAATCAAGGTATTGTCTTTCTACATTATTTATCTTTTAGTTTTACAGGCTATTTTCATTCCTGCTGTGATCTGGGTTTATCCGAAACTAAATTCGGCGATAATAAAAATGCTGTCGATGATCTACTACTTTCTTCCGCTACTGGGCATTGCGGTAGCACTCAATACAATAAAACTGCGGGGCGCTATTCCGGTATTTTGCGCAGTCTTTCTAATTATTGCTGTATCTTTGGAATTTTTCCATGTCTTCTGAAAAAGCTGATCCTCGGGCGACAATAGATCTGATGCACAAGGCTGATCTGCCGGAAATAGTGGCAATCGAAAAAGTTTCATTTACTTCACCATGGACAGCGGGAATGTTTGCCGAAGAACTCGAAAACAAGCTAGCCCAGTGCTTGGTGATAAGGATAAATTATGAAGGCAAGAGTAATGTTGGCGCCTACATTATTTTCCGGTTAATTGCCGATGAGGCTCATCTGCATAATCTGGCAGTAAAGAAAGAGTTCAAACGCAACGGTCTTGCCCGAAATCTGATGGAGACAATGAAAAACATTGCAGCGCAAGTTGGCATTACTGCCCGAACTTTGGAAGTTCGAGAATCCAATAAAGAAGCAATAAGCCTTTACCTCAAATGCGGTTTTGTAGTAGATCATCGACAGCATTTTTATTATCGCCGAATTTAGTTTCGGATAAACCCAGATCACAGCAGGAATGAAAATAGCCTGTAAAACTAAAAGATAAATAATGTAGAAAGACAATACCT
>JANXZU010000056.1 GCA_025355345.1 Syntrophaceae bacterium | reverse complement strand
TGAAAAACCGTTCCCAGCCGACGCGGTCGATCCATTCTCCGACCCGCTCATGCTTTCTGGCGTGGCTCGCGTAAACCTCAACGATGTTCTTTACGGCATCAACAACTTCAGGCCAGCGCGGCGGGTTGTTGGGAAGAAAAGGGATGGCCAGTTTGGAAAACTTGGGCGCGCTGCGGGCGTTGGAGACTTTGCCTCCGACCCAGATGGATATGCCGTCGTTTTCGGGATCGGCAATAGGCATGGCCGGACAAACAGTGTAACAGTTTCCGCAATACATGCACTTCTCATCATTGACTGTAACGGTTTTGTTTTTCATATCGCCCCGGATGGCACCCGTGGGACAGGAGGCCACCGTGGAAGGGATTTCACAAATGTTTGGCACACGGGTATTGTCAGTCTTAGGAACGGTCCGGTGAATACCCAAGATGGCTATGTCGGAGCAATGCACGGCACCGCACATATTCAGACAGCACGCCAAGGCAATCCGGACATGGGCCGGCAAGGTCGAGGTAACAAAATAATCATAGATCTCATCCATAAGGGCCTTGACGGGTCCGGAGGCATCCGTGGCGGGTGTGTGGCAGTGGACCCAACCCTGAGTGTGGACAATGTTTGATATGGAGTGCCCGGTGCCACCGACGGGATATTTACGAGTAGCCAGTTCGGCAATCAGAGGCGCTACCTTGTTCTTGTCATCAAGGAGAAACTCGATGTTGTGGCGGCTTGTGAAACGAAGGTATCCGTCACAGTATTTATCCGCCATGTCACATATTTCCCGGATGTGATCAGTTGAGATCAGTCGCGGCGAGCCGACGCGCACCGTGTAGAGTGCCTCTCCCGATTCAGCAACGTGCATAAGCACGCCCGGTTTGAGAATTTCATGATAACGCCATTTTCCGTAATTTCGCTGAATGACGGGTGGCAGCATGGTTTTATAGTCAGGGGGACCGATGTCTGTTTTTGCCATCTTACTTCACCTCCTTTTTGATTTCTTCAGGCCAGAAGAACACATAGGGATTGGTTCTGGGTGCTTTAACCATCTGTGGAACGGCGGGCAGGCCCACGGCTCTTAGAAAGACCCTCATCCCGACTCGTTTTATCAGTTCACCGAGTCTCTCGCGCGACTTTCCGTTTTCATCCCACCATTCCTGGATGCGCTCGATCAGATCTTTGAGTTCCGTGTAAGGTGGTTCCAACTTCATAAAAGGTACAATGACCCAGGAAAGAAGAGCCCCTTGCACAATAGGCGCTTTACCGCCGACCAGGATGGTCGCGCCTTTTTCCTTGCCCGGTCGCAGGGCTTTCGGCATTAGATTGATGCAGTGCATGCAGCGATTGCAATCCTCGTCGTGGATCTTCAGCTCCTTACCGTTCCATTCCATACATTTCGTCGGGCAGAGGTCGCAGACTTCCTGCTGGATGTTGAGGTCCGAAGACGCGTAGGCCGTAACTTCCGCTGGATCGATGATTATCTTTCCTTTCCATGTTCCGATGACGGAAAAATCCGATCGGGCGATGGAGGCGACGCAATCATTTGGGCAGGCCGATACTTTGATCTTGAATTTATAGGGAAACATCGGACGGTGGATCTTGTCCTGATAGTGCATCGTGAGGTTGTAACAAATATCGAGACTGTCGACGCAGGCCCATTCGCAGCGCCCCGGTCCGACGCAGGCACTGGGAGTACGCAAGGCCGATCCGGACCCGCCAAGATCAAAACCCGCTGCCGAAAGATCGTCAAAACAGGACTGAAGATGCTCTGTCTTTGTGCCCAGCAGGATAGCATCTCCCGTTGAGCCATGCATGTTGGTGAGGCCACTGCCATGCTTGTCCCAGACATCGCAGAGGTTGCGCAGGGCATTTGTCTTGTAGAACCATCCCGAGGGGTGGTTAACCCGCATGGTATGGAAGGCCCGGACGTTCGGGAAGAGATCGGGTCGATCAGAATAGCGCCCGATAACACCGGAGCCATAACCCTTGACACCAACAATGCCTCCATGCTTCCAATGACCGATTTTGTCTTTATAGGAAAGTTCCAACTGGCGAAGGAGATCCTCTGCCATGGGGCTCTTTTCCGCCGCCTGCTTCATATCCTTTACAAAGCTCGGCCACTTTCCTTTCTCTAGCTCATCCAAGAGCGGCGTATCTGACTTTGCCATGATTCATACCTCCTTTTTAGACTATATGTGTGGTTTTCCCCCTTTGAACATAAACAAATATGAATACATCATTTTTACTGAATGGTATTCTTTTTTTGAAATATGTCAAGTAAATTTTTTGCTTAAATCTTTGTCCAGTAATCCACGAACACATAAGTGGATAAAATAATCCCCAAGGGGATATTTACAATGACTCCACAGGTGAATGCCCAGAAAGGCTTCATGCCGAAGATAAGCATTTCAGCAAAACGGGTAGAAAGACCGATGCAGAGGAAGCAAAGCACAAAGGCCCATGTACGGAGATTTTTTATCGGTGAGATAACATTTGGGCTAAGTACGCTGTCAAACCAGTTTGATTTGGCGGCAAGTTGGCCCACGGCCTTGGCCTGATCCGGGCTAGTCGTCTTGGTGGTTAACGCTTTGAGTTCGTCGCCAGACATGGGGCCCTTAAAGGTCAGAGTTTTTGCCGCAGCATCGACGGCCATGCGGTCCGTTAATTCCGGCGGTACCTGAAATTGGGTAAAGTCAGCCTTATATTCGATGCCCTTTATCTTGTCTGTCCAGTTGGCTTTTCCGACGTAATTCGCCGGTATCATCGTGCCGACAATGCTCACGATAATGGAACCCGCCAAAAATCCAAGGACAAACTTGGGAAATCTCTCCCAGATAATCCCTGCGCCCACGGAGCTCTTCTTATCATCTTTATTCTTTTCCCAGAACGTGACGGAAACAATAGCCAGAATAAGGCACCAGATGCCGATCCAGATATCACGACCAATAACTTTCATCAGGGTAAAGGTCTGAATAGGCGCGTCTCCGAAACGGGTGGCCAGTTCGGCCACTACTGCAAAACCGGCGGCATCGGCAAACTCGGAGGTGCCGACGATTGCGCCGGCAACACCGGGCGCTACTGTATCCGGAACAAGCTGTTTTAAGGCAAAGGTCAGGGCGAAGATCATGATGATAGCCCAAATGGTCACTACGGCAATCGAGATGGAAATATGTTCATTTTTGGCTTTGACGGCACCGCCAACGGCAATTGATGCCGATACACCGCACACAGCACCGCCTGCCCCCAATACTGCCCCGAACTGGGGTTCAAGTTTGAAAATCTTTGTGGCGGCCAGATAAATGGTGAGCCATGTAACAACAGAAACAATGGTAGCTTGAAGCAAGGCAATGGGACCGGCCTTGATGATGATGGTGAAAGGCAAGGTAGCCCCCAGCAGGACGATACCGGTTTTGATATAGTATTCCGTCCGTAGGGACGTCTTCATCCATTCTGGTATTTTAAAAGTATTGGAAATGATCAACCCGACGATCAGTGCCAGCAGAGGCGCTTCGATATTGTAATCATTCATGAATTTAGTTCCGGCCACATAAAATATTACGAGTGATCCGAAAAACAGAATGATGAAACCGGGAACAAAGTTTTTTAATTTGTGGCCCATAAGCTTCATGGAAATGCAGAAGATCACACCGAGAACCAAAAAGATAGTAAGATACCCCCAGGCATTCTTTGCCAAGTCTGCCCCGACATTGCTGAAACTCGTTATCTTGCTCGGTAGAACGGCCCAGCTCTTGATGGAAGTGCCCATCCATAGAGCAACAATAGCCATGATTACAATGCCGAGACCGAGCCAAACCGACCACCAATCTTCCGTCTTCCAAAGTTTCTCAAAAAAGCTGCTCTTCATTTGCTACTCCTTTCCAGACAATATAATTGTCTCCATAGTGGGTATGCGCGCACCCGGGTTAAAGGTTCTGAAACATATAAAAAACGCCAAAATGGAAATTAAGCCAAAACGGGGGAAAAACAAAAAAAGAAAGAATATTAAATAACTAATTTACGAAATATATTTGTTTATTATACTGGAGTACATTTTAAAAAACAAGTATTTTCCGTTCGCGGGTTATTAGCTCATCACGTTTCAAACAAACATGTTTTATTAATAGCCCCTTTTTATGGTTAAAGCTTTTTCGCTTGACGCCCGTCATCATTTTACCTATTAAGAAACTATATGATTCAAAATTTAGTCAACAATTTAGATTTATACTTGCAGGGTTCAGTGCTTTTTTCATTTCTGGCAGCGTATCTGGGCGGTCTTATCATCAGCTTTACTCCCTGCACTTATCCTTTAATCCCGGTAACTATTGGAATTATTGGAGCACAATGTCCGTCATCCAAACTCCAGGGATTTTTTCTATCGCTTTCTTATGTCGGGGGACTCGCGCTCACTTATACAGCCTTGGGTGGGGTGGCAGCTTTATCGGGCAGGCTTTTTGGCCAAATACAAACAACGCCCTGGACATATTTCATTATGGCTAATCTTTGTCTGATCATGGGTTTGGCCATGCTGGATGTTTTCAGTATTTCCCTGCCCATTCCCCAAAAATGGATGAAGCTTACCGGCAAGGGAGATAAAAAAGGATTCTTAAGTAGCTTCTTAATGGGCACGGTATCAGGTGTTGTTATCGGCCCTTGCACCGCTCCCGCTTTGGCGGTTTTATTGGGTTATGTGGCTATTAAAACTAATGTTTTGATGGGTATGAGTTTACTTTTTGTTTTTGCCTTCGGCATGGGCACATTGCTCATTATTGTCGGCACATTTGCCGGGGTTATTTCCGCTCTGCCCAAATCGGGACAATGGATGACTAAAATAAAACTGATTTTCGGGCTGATATTAATTGGCGCTGCTGAATATTTCCTGTATACTGCGGGCACTTTGGCACTATAAAAATACGAGGTCTAATGAATAAAACAATTAAAACAATATTAGTATTGCTAACCCTGCTGATTTGTATTCCGGTGACGGTTTCATTTGGACAACACAGGCCTGGCTCAGCTTTGAAACCAAAAACCATTGCGGCACCGGATTTTACTCTAAAGGATTTGCAGGACAAAACATTTAAATTAAGTGGCCAATTGGGAAAGCCGGTGGTGATTTTTTTCGGGACCACATGGTGTCCTTCTTGCCGTTCTGAAATTCCCGCGTACAAAGCAATATATGAAAAATATGCCGTCCATGGATTGGAAGTTGTCTATATCGATATAAACGAACCGGCCGAAAAAATCGCCCGTTTTACTAAAAGTCAATCATTGCCTTATCTTGTTTTGCTGGATAGTGATGGCAGTGTTGCCGAGAACTATAACATTGTTGGTGTGCCGACGCTGGTTCTTGTTGATAAAAAAGGCAATATTATTACTATAAGTCACAGTACTTCCGATTTGCCTCTTAACAAACTTTTCCCGGACAGTAATTAGATTGATTAATATTAAACTGGAAAATCTGGCTGTGGATCACTGTCTTCCAAAAAATAAAGTGTATCCCTATCCTTTATTTTTTATTCACGGAGCCGGTGGCACAAGCAAGTACTGGAAAAATTATATTTTATTTTTTGCAGAGGCTGGCTGGGAAAGTTATGCGATAAATCTGCGAGGTCATCACCCATCTGATCGTGACGAATGCCTGTCTCAGGTGACCATGGAAGATTATCTGGCAGATGTGGAAAAAGTATTAACAGAATTGAATTTACGGGAATGTGTTTTAATCGGGCACAGCCTGGGAGGATTACTTGCCCAAAAAACGGCTTCAAATATTAATTTGATAAAAGGTTTGGTTACAATTGGCAGCGCTCCGCCTTTGGGTGTTTTTCTTGAAATGAGCAATGATCTGCCCTATTCCGAATCAATCATGAACACTATGTGGGGATTAGTAAATATGAAGCCCGTAAAGCCTACTTTTTCCATCGCGGAAAGAACCGTGCTTAACAATATTGAACCGGATAAAAGGAAAAAAGTGTTTTCCATGTTTGTTGCCGAATCTTTGGTTGTCGGCTATCAGGTCGCACAAGGGTTTGAAGTAAATCCTGAAAAGATAAAATGTCCCCGACTGATTATCGGTTGTTCCCGGGATATTGCCGCTTCCGAATCGATGCAGAAAAGTTTAGCAGAATTTTTGCATGCCGATTATGTCTCCTATGAGCAATTTGCCCACCTTCCCATGCTGGAGCAGGGCTGGGAAAAATCAGCCGCGGATATCGGTAACTGGCTTCGTTGCAATGTAGGGAAGCAGGAGGCTAGATTTGCGTAAGGCTGCGATGAGTATTTATCAATATTTTGAAAGGATAGAAAATGAAACTAAAAGATGATATTTACGTATACGAATGGACAAACAGTTTTGATAACAACTGCAACAGTTATTATATCGGTGGTGGAGTACAGACATTGATTGATCCGGGATTGTCGCGTTATGTGCCCGATTTACTCAATCAGATGTTGGCCGATGGTATTGAGAAAGAAGCTATTCGTTATGTTATCAATACACATTCGCACCCCGACCATTTCCAGGGTTCGGAGGTATTTGATCAGGAAAAAGTCAAGATCTGCCTGCATACAAAAGAAATAGAATTTTTAAAAGGAGTAGGCGGCGAGCTGTACAGCCTTTTCGGAATCAACGCCCCTAGGATAAATGTAAATTCCCCTCTGGAAGAAGGTGATGTAGTTTTAGGAGACCAGACATTTAAAATTATTCTTTCTCCCGGACATTCCCCTGGTTCTATCGGTCTTTACTGGACGGAGCAAAAAGCATTATTCTGCGGCGATGTAATTTTTGATCAAAGCGTCGGACGTACCGATTTTCCTGGTGGCAACAGCTCTCTTTTAAAGAAAAGCATCATTTCATTTTCTAAGCTTGATCTGGAGTTGCTTTTTCCGGGGCATATGGGTATTGTAAGCGGTAGGAATAAAGTTACGAATAATTTTAATTTTGTTATTCAGAACGTATTTCCGTACATTTAGATCAACATTCCGGAGGATTAATTTCAATGGCCAATGAAGGAAATAAAATAATTTACTCCATGATCGGGGTAAGTAAAATTTATGAAAAAAAACCTGTGCTCAAAGACATATATCTGTCTTATTTTTACGGCGCTAAAATCGGCGTTATCGGTTTAAACGGTTCCGGCAAAAGCTCTCTTTTGAAAATTCTTTCCGGTGTCGATACAGATTACCTGGGCAAAACAATTCTTTCCGCAGGTTACACTGTAGGCTATCTGGAGCAGGAACCACGTCTCGACGAAACCAAAACAGTCCGGCAAACTGTGGAGCAAGGTGTGCAAAGCACTATGGATTTAATCCACGAATATAATCAGATAAATGAAAAGTTTGCCGAACCGATGTCGGATGATGATATGGCGAAACTCTGCGACAGGCAAGGAGTCGTTCAGGAAAAAATAGACGCGCTTGATGCCTGGGACATAGATGCTCGCCTCGAAATGGCCATGGACGCCCTGCGCTGCCCGCCTGGTGAAACATCGGTGAAAGTTCTTTCCGGCGGTGAAAAGCGCCGGGTTGCTCTATGCCGGCTTTTACTGCAAAACCCAAGCATCTTGCTTCTGGATGAACCGACTAACCATCTGGATGCCGAATCTGTCGCCTGGCTGGAACATCACCTGCAAAAATATGAAGGTACCATTATTGCTGTTACTCACGACCGCTATTTTCTGGATAATGTTGCCGGCTGGATTCTGGAACTTGACCGCGGACAGGGGATCCCCTGGCAGGGCAACTATTCATCGTGGCTGGAGCAAAAACAGAACAAATTGAAAAGTGAAGAAAAGACAGAAGGGGAAAGAATCAAAACCCTGGAGCGTGAACTGGAATGGATTCGCATGTCACCCAAAGGCCGCCATGCTAAATCCAAGGCGCGCATTAGCGCTTATGAGGAGTTACTGGGACAAAATCAGGAAAAGGAATCAAAGACGCACGAAATTTTTATCGCTCCCGGCCCGCGACTGGGCGATCTTGTAATAGAAACTCAGGACGTAAACAAGGGCTACGGAGATAACCTGCTGGTGGAAGGCATGACTTTTAAGCTGCCGCCCGGTGGTATTGTGGGAATCATCGGCCCCAATGGCGCGGGTAAAACAACTCTTTTTAGAATGATCACCGGCACGGAAAATCCTGATTCCGGAACCATCCGGATTGGGGATACAGTGAAGTTGGCTTACATTGACCAGAGCCGCGACGCGCTTGATCCGAATAAGAGCATTTGGGAGATGATTTCCGATGGGCAGGATATAGTCAACATTGGAACGAGGCAAATCAATTCCCGCGCTTATGTTTCACGATTTAATTTTTCCGGCACCGATCAGCAAAAGAAGGTGGGCACGCTCTCCGGCGGTGAACGCAACCGCGTTCATCTGGCACGCATGCTCAAAGAGGGTGCTAATGTCCTGCTACTCGATGAACCGACTAATGATCTGGACGTCAACACTTTGCGGGCGCTGGAAGACGCTTTGGAGAATTTTGCCGGCTGCGTAGTTGTTATCAGCCATGATCGATGGTTTTTAGATCGTATTTGCACCCACATTCTGGCGTTTGAAGGCGAAAGTAAGACCCTCTGGTTTGACGGTAATTATTCGGAATACGAGGAAGACCGCAAGCTCAGGCTGGGAGCGGCGGCCAGTCATCCGCATCGGATAAAGTACCGGCAACTGACAAGAAGATAGTACCAAATAGCAAAGAGGCGGGCATTTTGCCCGCCTCTTCAACTTACACAACTTTACGATATTGACACTTCAGACTATTTCTTTGAACCGGCCTTAGGCGCCTTGGCAGCTGTTGCTGCGGAGGCGGCTTTCACATCCAGCAGTTCCACTTCAAATATCAGCGTTGCGCCGCCCGGAATGACTGGCGGACGTCCCTTGTCGCCGTAGGCGAGTTCCGATGGACACACAAGCTTCGCTTTGCCGCCAACTTTCATCATGCCAACACCTTCATTCCAACAGGGGATAACCTGCCCCAATGGAAAGTCCACGGGTTGGCCGCGTTTGACAGAACTGTCAAATTCCTTGCCATCAACCAACGTGCCGGTATAGTGAACTTTGACGACGTTCGCGGCTTTAGGCTGTGCGCCAGTGCCGGCTTTAATCTCTGTATAGATCAGGCCGGAAGCGGTTTTCTGCGCTCCTTTTTCCTTAGCAGCTTTTTCTAAAAACGGTTTGGAGATCTCTTTTTGTTTTTCGGTAGTTCTGATCATGCGGGCCTGAGCCAGCAGGCCGAGTTTCTGCATGTTTGCTTCAGGTTCAGCCGCAAGCTTCTTGCCGGCTGACGCGTCCGACAGACCCTGCTGAACATATTTCAACTCTTCGGAAGACAGGTCGAAAATGGACACTTGTTTGTTGAGGTGAACTCCCAACGCATAAAAGGCTTTCTGGTCATCTGTTGTCGGTGATGAGGAACATCCCGAAAGAGCCAGAAGTGCTACAATAACAATAAAAAATAATTTACGCATAACAATCCTTTCTTTTCTAATTAAATTTTAAATTGATTTTTGCCATAAGACAAACAATCTATTCGATGCGAGTATATCTGTTATTACAGATATTTTGTCAAGTAATTGCTTTCATATTGTAAGAAGCAAATAATATGTCCGGTTTATAGCACATAAACTGTCCTATTTGATAAGTTACCTATTGGAGGTAACGGATGAAGCGGACAGAGATAATGCAGGAGAACCGGAAGATGCGATTTGAGGAAGTCTATGGAGGC
>JANXZU010000055.1 GCA_025355345.1 Syntrophaceae bacterium | reverse complement strand
GCCTCCATAGACTTCCTCAAATCGCATCTTCCGGTTCTCCTGCATTATCTCTGTCCGCTTCATCCGTTACCTCCAATAGGTAACTTATCAAATAGGACAGTTTATGTGCTATAAACCGGACATATTATTTGCTTCTTACACCTTGAACCTTTTGCCTTGACAGTACCGTGACCTTACCTTATAATCGCAGGATAAATATTACGTCTTTAAGGAGATAAATTTATGAAAAAATCGGTCATCCTCTGTTTAGCAATAACCTTATTAATTTCTACCGTTTTTCTGATCAGTTGCAGCAAAAATGATCCTAACACCATTAAAATCGGCGTTATAGCAGAATTGACCGGCGATGTTCCGGCAGTCGGCACATCTTGCAAAAACGCCGCTGAAATGGCTGTTGCCGAAATCAACAAAGACGGCGGCATCCAGCTTGCCGATAAAAAATATAAGGTCGATTTGATTATTGAAGATAACGCCGGCAAAGCCGATCAGGCCGCCTCATCGGCGCAAAAGCTGATTACACAGAAAAATGTTGTGGCAATAGTGGGGCCGAATGTCAGCCGCTATACCATGCCCGCAGCGGAAATTGCCGAATCAAGCAAAGTTGTCCTGATCACCCCCTGGTCAACAGCGCCAAAAGTATCGCTTGATTCCAAAACCAATGCCTCCAAAAAATATGTTTTCCGCGCCTGCTTTATTGATCCTTTTCAGGGACGCGTTGTTGCAAAATTTACTCTCGACAATCTTAAATTGAAAAAGGCAGCTGTGCTTTATGATGTGGCTTCGGAATACAACAAAGGCATTGCTGAAATTTTTAAAGAAGTCTATGAGAAAAATGGCGGCAAAGTAGTGGCGTTTGAAACCTACACCACCAATGACAAAGATTTTTCTTCTCAATTGACCAAAATTAAAAAAGCCGCCCCGCAAATTATCTTTCTGCCCAATTATTACAGTGAAGTGCCTCTGCAAATCCAGCAAGCCAAACGCCTGGGTATAAACGTTCCCTTTATCGGCTCTGATTCCTGGGGCAGCGAAGAACTACTTAAGCTCTGCGGCAAAGATTGCAATGATTATTATTTCAGCACGCATTATGCCGCCGATGCCGCGACTCCTGCCACCAAGAAGTTTATCGAAAGCTACAAAGCTAAATACGGCAGCACGCCTGATGATGTTGCCGCTCTGACTTATGATTCTTTCGGATTGCTGTTGCAGGCAATCAAAACCGCGGGCAAGAACGATCGTCAGGCTCTGCGTGATGCTCTTGCTAAGATTCCCCAGTATGATGGTGTCACAGGCAGCATGCAGTTTAAAGAAGGTTCCGGCGATCCGATCAAAAGCGCTGTCATTCTCAAAATTAAGGATGGGAAGTTTGTGTGGTTTGCCAACGCCAAACCATGACATAAATAATGATCTATATCTTTCAGCAACTTTTAAACGCTTTGCAACTGGGCAGCATCTACGCACTGATCGCCCTGGGTTACACCATGGTCTATGGCATTCTGGCCATGATAAATTTCGCGCATGGCGATCTTTTTATGATCGGCGCTTTTTTCTGTTTCCTGATTGCCGTCTATCTCCATCTTTCTTTTGTCCCTACCCTGCTTTTATCCATGCTGGGTGTTGCCTGCCTGGGTGTTCTCATCGAACGACTGGCTTATAAGCCGCTGCGCAATGCCCCGCGCGTATCGGCAATTATTACCGCGCTCGGTGTCGGGCTTTTTCTGGAAAATTTCACGCTGGCGCTTAGCCCTTATCCGCAGCACATCCCAGAGCTGATTACCAATACAACGTGGAATTTCGGATCGCTTTCCATTTCTTCTTTGCAGATTATTGTTATCGTCCTATCGCTTGTGCTGATGCTGGTTTTGGATTTTATCGTTCACCGTACGAAAACCGGCATAGCCATGCGCGCCATTTCCTGGGATAAGACCATTGTACCGCTGATGGGCGTTCCGGTAAACAAAATTATTTCTCTGACCTTTGCCATCGGCACGGGATTGGGAGGCGCGGCAGGAGTAATGTACGGCCTGGCCTATCCGGTGATTGATCCTTACATGGGCATCATGATCGGCTGGAAAGCCTTTATCTGCGCCGTTGTCGGCGGCATCGGCAATGTCCGCGGCGCGATGATCGGCGGATTTATTTTAGCCACTGTGGAAATAATGGTCGCGGCGTTTTTCCCCTCGACCTACCGTGATTTTGTGGCCTTCAGTCTGCTTTTGGTTTTACTGATTGTCCGCCCCTACGGCATTTTGGGTAAACCCCAACCGCAAAAGGTATAGTCATGGATAAATTCACCACCACATATTCCCAACTGCTTACCCGATGGCACACACTTACCGCGCATCGCTTTTTCTGGCCGGTTTTTATTCTAGCGGGATTACTATTTTCCATAGCCGCCGCAAGGCTGGAGATATTGGATCAATACGTCCAATTGATTTTGATTTATGTCGGGATAAATATCATTCTCACTGTCAGCCTCAATCTGATTAACGGTTATATGGGCGAGTTTTCCGTTGGGCATGCAGGGTTCATGGCTATCGGCGCTTACATCGCATCCATCCTCACCGTAAGCGTTTTTCCGCAAGCTTCCGTTAACTTTCTTTTCCCTGTAGCAATTCTTACAGGCGGCATCGGCGCGGCGCTTATTGGATTCTTAGTGGCCATACCTTCTTTTAAAACAAGGGGCGACTATCTGGCCATCGTCACGCTGGCTTTTGGCATGATTGTCAAATCCTGCCTGGAAAATATTGACGCCGTGGGCGGCCCGCGCGGTTTTCTGGGTATGGATAAACTCACCACCCTGCCCTGGGTTTTCTTCTGGACGGTTTTATCGGTGTGGGTTATCCGCAACCTTGTTTATTCCAAATTCGGGCGCGGTGTTTTATCCATTCGGGAAGATGAAATAGCCGCAAGCCTCATGAGCGTCAACACGCGACAGGTAAAAATCATTGCGTTTGTCGTCTCCTCTTTTTTTGCAGGGATTGCCGGAGGTCTTTTTGCTCACGCTCTTCAGTTCATCAACCCACGCATGTTTGATATTCTCAAATCAACCGACATCCTGATTATGGTTTATCTGGGCGGCATCGCCTCCATTGCCGGTTCGATTCTCGGGGCAATCATCTATACAATTCTGCTGGAGATACTCAGGCCGATGGGAGTATGGCGGATGGTCTTGATGCCGCTGATGCTTGTTTTGCTGATGATTTACCGGCCGCGCGGCATCATGGGCCTGCGAGAAGCAAAAATGTTTGTGCCGCTACGCGATCTAATACTCGTTAAGATTCTGCGGCAAAAGAAGAAGGAGGCTACCGATGCCTCTGCTTGAAGCTAAACACATTACTCATCGTTTTGACGGGCTATGCGCTGTTGACGATTTCAACTTCACACTTGCACCGCATGAACTGGTAGGAATCATCGGACCCAACGGAGCGGGGAAAACTACACTCTTTAATCTCATCACCGGCGTCTATCGCGCTACAGAGGGAACTATTCAGTTCTCAGGAAAAGAGATTGTCGGGCAGACACCTCATCAGATCAACAAACTGGGCATTGCCCGCACCTTTCAAAATATCCGCCTGTTTAAGGAACTGACCGTTCTGGATAATGTCCGTATCGCTTATTACGGAAAAATTATTTATAGCCCGCTGGAAGCGCTTCTGCACATCGGCCGTTTCCGCGCGGAGGAAAAACGCATTGCCGGTATGGCGATGGAATTGCTGATAATTTTCAAGCTGGACGATCTTGCGAATGTTGCCGCCGGAAGCCTGCCTTACGGTTTGCAGCGCAAACTGGAGATCGCGCGGGCGCTGGCTACAGAACCTAAATTACTATTACTGGATGAACCGGCAGCGGGAATGAACCCCAATGAGATTATCTCGCTTATGGAATTTATCGGTTGGATTAGAAAAACATTTTCGGTAACCATCATTTTAATTGAGCACCAGATGCGACTGGTCATGGGTATTTGCGAACGCCTGGTAGTGCTTGATTTCGGGGCAACTATTGCCGAAGGCCTGCCCGCGCAAATTCAAAACAATCCTAAAGTCATGGAAGCCTATCTGGGTGAGGAAGTTAAAATATGAGTGCAAAAGAGGCGTTGCTTAATGTTCGGAATTTAAATGTCGCCTACAATAACATCGGCGCTGTGCATGATGTTTCCTTTGATGTGCGTGAGGGTGAGATTGTCACATTGATCGGTGCCAATGGCGCGGGCAAATCTTCCATCCTGCGGGCAATATCCGGCGTGATACCTTACAGCGGCGCAATTACTTATAGGGGCAATGATTTAAAACAAATTCCTGCCGATCAAATTGTCGCCAGAGGTATTGCCCATGTGCCCGAAGGACGCGGCATCTTCGGCAATTTGACCGTACTGGAAAATTTAAAACTTGCCACCTGGCAGCGCAAAGACAAAGAAAAGATTGCCAGCGATTTTGAACGTATCTTTACCCTGTTTCCCCGTCTGCGGGAGCGAAAAAAGCAGTTGGGCGGAATGCTCTCCGGCGGCGAGCAGCAGATGCTGGCTTTCGGCCGGGCGCTGATGACTGATGCGCAAATGCTGCTTATGGATGAGCCATCCATGGGACTTTCCCCTGTTCTGGTGCGTGATATTTTTCAAACCATTGCTGAAATCAACAAGGCAGGTAAAACAATTTTACTTGTGGAACAAAACGCCAATATGTCTTTGCACATCGCCTCTCGCGGTTACGTTCTGGAAACAGGCCGTATCGTCCTTTCCGGTACAGGCAAGGAACTTATGGGCAATCCACGCGTCAAGGAAGCGTATCTGGGAGGATAACTTTTTTCCACTGTCATTCGCGTCGCAGATAACCCTATAGTGCCCTTCAGGGTATTCAGGTTACGAAGGCGGGAATCCGGCATGTAAATAATTCTTCTTCATTCCCTTGTTTTCACAACCAGCAAACACATGTTTTTTCTTGTATTATTTTTAAGAAGTTTTATTAACGAGACCAAAACTTCAGAAACATAGTGTACCCTAAAGGGCATCTGCGACACTGAAACTTACTGGCCGAATTATACCGCACGCTAAGTATCGCGGGTTATTCGTCATTCATCATTATATAATCGTGAAATACTCACGGGAGACTGAAAACTTATATTTCATGACCTGACCCCAATTACCCCACAGTTACCATTTTCATAGCGCATGCGGGCGGGATAAAGATTGTGGAAAATTTGCTTGACATACAAGCGTGGCTTCCCTAATGTTGTAAACATCCTCAAGCAAATAATAATTGGGGACGGTTCTAATTAATTGGCACCATCAGCTAATCCCCGTCATTCCTATGCTTCTGCCTGTTAGTATGACGAAGAAAATGCCTTTTTCTGGCGCATGCAGGCGGGATAAAGATTGCGGGATAGTTCAACTTACCAATTCCGCTGCGCTTCGCTTTCGTAATTGGAGTTTCACTATGAATATTGCATCTATAGCTTCCGGAAGTAATGGCAACTGCTACTATCTTGAGAATAACGATGATGCCATTCTTGTGGATGCAGGCATCAGCGCCAGACAGATTGTGGAGCGGATGGCCAGGCTTGGTCTTTCCGTGTCCAAGCTGCGCGGCGTCTTCATCTCCCATGAGCATTCGGATCATATTCGCGGGCTTGATGCATTCACCAAAAGATACGCCATTCCGGTCTTCATTACTTCCAAAACTTATTCTTCCTACGGAAAGATTCTCAGGGGTTCATCCCTCAACTTCTTTGCACCCGGCATGCAGGTGCAGCTTGGCAAAATCTGTGTTAATACATTTCTAAAATCCCATGATGCAACGGAACCTTGCAGTTTTTCAGTCTCTGCGGAGGGGAAGACAGTTGCGGTGATGACGGACATCGGTTGTAAATGCGCAAGCGTCACTTCTCATATCCAGAACGCCGACGCGGTATTTCTGGAATCCAACTACGATGACGATATGTTGCGTACCGGGTACTATCCACCCTATCTGAAGGCAAGGATTGCCTCTGATTCAGGCCATCTATCAAACACACAGGCAGCGCGGCTTTTACTGGAGCACGCTTCTTCCCGGCTTAAGCACGTGTTTCTTTCCCATCTTTCCGCAAGCAATAATACGCCGGAATTGGCACTCGGCACTTTTCATCATTTCATCGGGCAGAGAAACGACCTGAAAGTTGAAGTCACTCTTACATCCAGAGAAAAAGAAAGCGCCCTCGTTTCACTGGATTGAAAATGCTCAGCAAAGCCTTACCAATTAAGACTTTCAGCACATTCAAAGCTTTTGGATTCCCCGGTCGTCAGACTGTGGGCAATGTCTTTGCGAGGGAGAGTACTGATATTTTAGATTGCCACGGAGCGCAAGGCGCTCCTCACAATGACAATTGATCATGAGGAATGCATGATGTTTTTTCCTCAATAATTATGATAGGCAAATATCGCAAGTGTTGTCATTTTAGCGTAACCGTGTTAAATATGTGCCGCATGTTGTTAAACTGGAGAAATTACAATGACTAATAGAGTTCCCGCGCCATGGGATTTAACCGGAGAAGGCTATATTATTCTCTACCGTTTCCAGAGGGAATTTGTGCAGAAGAACGGATTTGTTTCCCCGGAAATGCTTTCCCGCTACAAGGGCGGATTCGGGCTTGTCATGCTGGTGAATTACAGCTCATCTACCGCCGGCCCTTATCAGGAGTTGCTGTTCATGCCGGGCAGATTTTCTCATGACGGGAAATCATACTTCTCCATCTCTAAAATATACGTCTCTACAATGGAAAGCGTCGTGAATGGCAGAGAAAATTGGGGAATTCCGAAAGAGCTGGCCGATTTTAATTTTCAGAAAATTCAAGACAGGACTGAACGCATAAGTATTTCCGTCAACGGGCGGACATGTCTTGACATAACTTTATTACGCAGGCGTTTGCATATCCCGATTTCTACCAACATGTATCCGCTGCCCCTTATGCACAATCTGGAAGGGAAATCATTTTTTACCAGCTTCAAAGGGAGCGGTTACGGAAAGCTTGCGAAAATTCTCAGCGTAACAGCGGATAGCGCTTTATTCCCCGATATTGCGCAATTCAGACCATGGTATGTAAAAAGGATTGAAAATTTTCATATAAACTTTCCGGTGGCAAAGATAATCTCCGGTAAGTAGAGACAGTGGGTGAATTTATCCAGGCTTTTGGCAAGGATAAAGTAGAAGCAATCATCAATACGAAGTGATCATGGTTGTTACCAAAGA
Organism: Syntrophaceae bacterium; assembly: GCA_025355345.1. GTDB lineage: Bacteria > Desulfobacterota > Syntrophia > Syntrophales > Smithellaceae > FEN-1160. The sequence continues at coordinate 42,276 of JANXZU010000055.1, read as the reverse complement.
AAACTTTTTTCGATGGACATGTAGATCAGCAAGGCGCGCAAAGGATTATTATAATGGATAAGAAAACTCGCGATACAGCGGAAAAACTATTTAGTTCTGAATATGAAAAGCTTACTGACCAGGAAAAGCATGTTGCTCATCATATTACCGAAAGGACACCGATCTCGACAAATATTGTTCAAGACTTTTCCGAACAAATGACTTTAGGCCAGAAGATGGCTGATAAAGTCGCTTACTTTGGAGGATCCTGGATATTTATTTCGATATTTGCGTGTGTGATGGTTATATGGATTATCCTGAATTCGTTCATTCTAATCAGGCTTAACAGCTCATTTGATCCATATCCATACATCCTGCTAAACCTTGTTTTATCTATGCTTGCTGCCATTCAAGCTCCAATTATTTTAATGTCTCAAAATCGACAGGCATACAAAGATAGATTGAGTGCGGAACACGATTATGAAGTCAATTTAAAAGCGGAACTTGAAATAATCGGGCTGCATGAAAAAATTGATTTTCTCCGGGAGGGACAGTGGAATGAATTAATTTTAATTCAACAAAAGCAGCTGACGCTCTTAAGCCAACTGACTGAAGACTTAAAGAAACAACAACGGGTGTGAACCCCAAAGCAAGCTTTGAAAATTTTCGCAGCAAGCTGCGTGGTATTTTACACTGCTTATGCAGGATAATTCGGCTAACAAACTTCATTGCAAAACATTCATTTTCCCATTTCACTTATTATCCTGAAGTTATGCCCTTGATATATTTCCATGAATATTATAGATATCAGTCCGTAATTTCTTTTTAAGAAGAGGACTTTTCTTATATGACTCAACCGACAACCTTACCCCAAAATGATTTTATACGTGATATCATCGATGAAGGTCTACGTACCCTGACCGGCAAAAAAGGAGCACACGTTGCTACCCGTTTTCCACCCGAACCAAACGGCTATATCCATATTGGACATGCCAAATCGGTTTGCCTCAACTTCGGCATTGCCGCGCAGTATTCGGGAACATGTAATCTAAGACTCGATGATACCGACCCTCTCGGCGAATCCATGGAATATGTGGAATCGATTATCCGCGATGTCCGCTGGTTAGGATTTGACTGGCAAGACCGTCTGTTTTATGCCTCTGACTATTTTGAACAGATTTATTCATTTGCTGTTGAACTTATCAAAGCCGGCAACGCCTACGTTTGCAGCTTGAACGCCGATGAGGTGCGGGATCATCGTGGAACCTTCACCGAACCGGGCAAGGATAGCCCCTACCGCAACCACACTGTTGAAGAGAATCTGGATTTGTTCTCCCGGATGCGGGCCGGCGAATTTGCCGATGGCGCCCATACACTGCGCGCCAAAATCGACATGGCATCTGCCAACATTGTTCTGCGAGACCCTGTCATCTACCGCATCAAACGCGAACCGCATTATAGGACAGAAACAAAATGGGTAATTTATCCCATGTACGATTTTGCCCACTGCCTCTCCGACGCTCTGGAAGGAATCACCCACTCCATTTGTACCCTGGAGTTCGAAAACAACCGTCCCCTGTACGACTGGATTGTAGAGAGACTAATCAAAGGTAACCGCCCACAGCAAATCGAATTTGCCCGTCTCAATTTAAGTTATACGGTTCTCAGCAAGCGACGACTTATTGAACTGGTAAAAAACGGCTTTGTACAAGGCTGGGATGATCCGCGAATGCCCACTGTAACGGGAATGCGACGCCGGGGCTACACACCTGAAGCCATTAGAAAATTTTGCGCCCAGATCGGTGTGGCCAAAAATGACAACCTGATTGATGTCTCCCTGCTTGAACATTGTGTTCGTGAGGATCTCAATGAACGGGCGCCAAGGGTAATGAGCGTTTTGCGGCCCCTGCGGGTAGTGATCGACAATTACCCGGAAAACCAGGCAGAAGAATTTGAATGCGCCAACCATCCACAAAATCCGGCAATGGGAACGCGCAAGATTCCCTTTTCCAGGTCGTTGTATATCGAGCGTGACGACTTTTCCGAGAATCCGCCCAGTAAATATAATCGCCTCGGGCCCGGTCGTGAGGTACGCCTGAGAAATGCTTATATCATAAAATTTGAAAGCATGGTGAAAGACGAGAAAACAGGTGAGGTTGTTGAGTTGCACTGCACCTATGATCCGGCAACACGCAATGGACCACCGGCTGACGGACGAAAGGTACAGGGTGTTATTCACTGGGTTTCAGCCCAACACTGTATACCCGCGGAGGTGAGGTTGTACGATCGGCTGTTTAGCATTGAAGATCCGGGAAGTGAAGCGGAAGACTTTACAAAATATCTGAATTCTGGATCTCTTGAGATTCTGACTTCCTGCTATGCGGAGTTGAGCCTTAAAAATGTGGAGCCGGGAAGCAAATATCAGTTTGAAAGATTGGGATATTTTTGTGTTGATGAGGATTCTGTAGCCGATAAGCCTATTTTTAATCGCATCGTACCGCTACGGGATTCATGGACTAAAACAGTAAAAAATTAAAATTGGCTGGGGAATAAGGGCTCGAACCTTAATTCACGGAGTCAGAGTCCGTTGTCCTACCATTGAACGATTCCCCAGCAACGAATGTCAGTCTGTTGAAAATGTTTGCCGTTTTGTTTTCGGGCGGAGTGTATATAATGCGATTGATTTTTTATGTCAACAAATTTTATTATAAAATAAGGAGGGAAAAATGAGAAAAACTTTAGGAATGATGCTTGTTATCGCCATTATTACCATGATGGGAACAACTATTGTGGAAGCCGCTCAGAAAGGTCGTTTTATTCTCCATCGCACCAATGAGACTGTTCTGGACACACAGACAAACCTGATGTGGGCAGCAAAGGACAATGGCAGCGATCTAAGCTGGACAGATGCCAAATCCTATTGCGAGAATTATCGCGGTGGCGGCTACGATGATTGGAGGATGCCTACGCAGGATGAGTTAGTCAGCTTGTATGATGCAAAAAAAACCCGCCCGGCACCATGCTATTCAAGTTTTGATATTCATGTAACAACTAAGTTAATTGAAATAACATGTTTCGCTCCATGGGCATCGGAGACACGTGGTCCCGACGCCGCTCAATTTAATTTTGTTCTTGGCTCGCGCTTCTGGTATCTGCAGTCTCACACCTACGGAACAAGGGCGCTTCCGGTGCGTTCGGCTAAATAAATTATTTCGTTACCTGAAACCTGAAGCTCTCCGCTTTAAAACGCGGAGAGCTTCAACCATGATTTAAGCCTTAATCCTTTCCATTCCAAAGATTTCCTTGACATAAAAGACCGAAATTATTATAGCTTAAACGTAATTAAGTAACGTCTTATTAAATAAAAAATTAGGAGTAAATTGACCATGCTAATCCGCGATTTTATAAAAAATCGTATAATGCCGTTTATACTTTTGGGCGGAATCTGCCTGCTATTTTTTGCCACCACCGCTTTTTCACAAACTGCCTTAACCGGACTTGATCTGGAAATTAAGAACCTGGCCGAAAAATGCAGAGATGAAGTAGTTGCCCAATTCGATGATCTAGTGACTACCAAACGTTTAACTATCAATCAATTGTTTGACACTTTATATATACCTGTTGCCAACACCTATCCTCAAAAATATCAAACCCAATATGACAGTTTAGCCGACGAACGAATCCAAAGAATCCTGGATAAATATTTGGCTGCTGATCGGAGGATTTTATATGTTTCAATCGTCGATGTTAATGGTTACGCACCTACACATAATAGCCGTTATTCCAGGCCGTTAACAGGCAAGAAAGAAATCGATTCAGCCAATAATCGTGCTAAACGATTGTTTAATGATCGCACCGGCCTGGCAGCTGCCAGGAGTATGGAACAATTTTTATTACAGCGATATAATCGTGATACCGGCGAAAATATATACGACTTGTCTGTTCCTATCTTTTTTTACGCAAAACATTGGGGGGCAGTACGTATCGGCTTCGATAAATGAAATTTTTGAATGCTAACCAATTTTATTAGCCTGAAGGAGAAATAATTATGATTAATTACATCAACAAAAGAATGGCCTTTAAGGTAGCCTTGTTTGTCAACATGATCCTTTTTGTCGTTATCTGTGGAGCATCTGTTTTTCTGGTCATGAGACAAAATTCCCATCTTGAAGAGCAATTACGCAACAAAGGCATCATTCAATCCATTATCGGTGCCAAAACAATCGGTCAAATAATGGAAGAAGCTATCGATAATGGTGTCTTTTCAATTAATGATGCTTTTGATAAGGATTATCAACCTATACCAAATTTTAACCCGCCGAAATACCATACCAAATATGATTCCTATTTGGATAAAGCTATTTTAGGTGTGCAAGATGAATATCTTTTGGATGAGAGCCTGGTCTTTGCTGCGGCAGTTGATATAAATGGATATGGTCCAACTCATAACAGTCGTTTTCAAAAAGCACCAACGGGAGATCTTGAAAAAGATAAATTAGAAAATCTCACCAAACGTATGTTTAATGATCCTATTGGCATCGCAGCTGCTAAAAATGAGGTCAAAGGATTTCAACAAATTTATTTCCGTGATACCGGTGAAGTGCTTTGGGATTTCGCATCGCCTATTTATGTCAAAGGCAAACAATGGGGTAATTTTCGGGTGGGTATTTCCCCGGCTTCCATTAATAAATCTAAACTGGAGCTGGCGTTAGGTCTTATTTTAGCCATGGCTATTATTTTTGCGATCTCAATTATCGCAACCGTGTTGTATGTCAATCGTTCTCTTGTTCCTTTAAATCAATTAACCAAATTTGCAGGAGATCTGGCCAATGGGGATATGGAACAAAAAATTACTCTGAATCGAACCGATGAATTGGGTCAACTCTCATTAGCTTTAGAGCGTTTACACTATAGCCTTAAGCTTGCTAAATCTAATTCAACCAAACAATAATTGCGGCAACACAGGTTTAAAAATAGAAACCCGACCTTCATAATATAAAGGTTGGGTTTTTTTACGGATTATTTTTAATAACATTATATCTTACTCGCCAATATAGCAGGCATATTTTGCTCTTCAATCGCGTCTTTTAGAGCGGGAATGGTGTCTTATTTTCACTCATTAATATTGACGGCATGTACGATCAGCCTTTGACTCTTCTTGAAACGATAAAACTCGAAAACATCCCGGGAAGCGGCGCCCGAATAATCATCTCTTTTTTACTCTCCGGGTGCAAAAAGATAATCCTGGCGGCATGCAAAGCACAACGCGGCAGCACAAGCCGTTTTTCCAGTGCGGCAGTAAGCCCATGCTTGATAAATGTGAGAAAAGCTGTCTCGTCCCTGCCGTAGAGCTTATCGCCGACGATCGGATAACCCGTGGAAAGCAGATGGGCTCGTATCTGATGAAGCCTTCCCGTTTCCGGGAAACACCGGACAAGGGAAATGTCCCCAGAGTGCAAAACTTTCATAAATCGTGTTGTGGCCAATTCCTTCCCGCCCGGCCACGCCTTGCGCTTCTTTCGCACAGCAGAGTCGATATCAGGTCCTAGAGGTAAATCAACAGTCAATTCATCGTCGGGAAAATTCCCATGCACAAGGGCCAGATATTCCTTTGACCCTTTCAAAAGTGCCTTGGAAAGCTCACCCGCGCTTTTCCCATCAAAGGCCAGGAGCATGACGCCAGATGTTTCGCGGTCGATGCGGTGTACCGGATAAACCTTTCGCCCGTAGCGTGAAGCAAGCAGGGCAACCAGAGTATTGTTGAAATACCGTCCCGAAGGGTGAACCGGCAAATTACCGGTTTTATTAACTGCAACAAACAATTCATCTTCGTAGAGTATTGTTATCGAGCCATCGACTGCCGGTTCAACTATGCCGCTTCCGTCCCATGCCAGCATTTCGCTTCCTTTAAGCATGGTTGCCGGATCGAGGAAGATCACGCCATCAAGCGACACCTTTCCAGAGTAAATCTCTTTTTTCCACTCATCCTGTGTCAGATAAGTGAATCGATGGGCACAATAGCTGTCAAGTTGTTCATCCGATTGCAGAGTTGGAACAATCGATTTTATGATTCGTTTTCGCGTCATGGTGCTCATTTATTTCTAATACCTCATTACCGGGAAACTCAAGCCATAGATATTTCGACATTCCGCCTAAAAGACATATTTTCGGTATTGAATCAAGAAATTCAAACGGCAATTCCGAATAAAAAATGTTATTCCCTGAATAATTATGATATGAACCCCTACTATGCATAAATATTAAATACTTAAAGCGAGCAATTGTTTTCTGAAAACAAAATGAAGCCGAATCATTTTTTGGCGGCGGAAATGTAATTCTAAATCCAGGAGAATCAAAATAAATGCAATCCATTTGGAAATCAAAAGGTGAAAAGATACACTCACGAAATATAGAAGTATCGACATACGCTTATGATGAACAAAGGATTATTGTAGCCGGTTTTCTCAAAGATGACCGTTTCCAGGAATCTCATTCGATGACCGGTGAAAGGTTTCCAAGTGGCGCAATTCATCACATGACCATAAGACTGCTGGTTAATTGTTCTACTCTTTTGATTGAGGATATTGATGTCGATCTTATATCTGTTCCACGGGCGGTGTGTCGGGAAACTATCGACTGTCTCTTACCCATAAAGGGCTTGACTATTACCAAGGGCTTTACGGCAAAAGTAAAAAAAATAGCCGGAGGCAAAAAGGGCTGCACTCACCTGGTGGAACTTATTCTGGCGATGGCCCCGGCTGCTATCCAGGGATTTGCGGCATATCAATCTAGGAAGCCGTTCCTTCCCGATCATGATCGTGCAAATATGATGTTAAATTTTCTTGTTGATACATGCCACGCCTGGCGTGAAGATGGTCCCTTTGTTGAAATTTTCAAAAAGAAGCTCAATATTAAATAAAGACGCTCCGGACAAATTTATTGACTAAATATTTCTAGCACCACAGTAATATGTTGCTCTCCGCTTTCTGTGGGCATAGTTTTTTCATGAAGTATCCCCAAGGTGCGTAATTGCGATAAAACATCTTTTATGTTCATAGTTGGAAGGTCTGCTTGTAAAATTGCTTTGCCATCCATTAATCTTTTTGTAACTTTTCTGGCTTTATATTTTGTCATTATCTTTTCTGCTTCAACTACCGCGTTATTTATATCAGCAACATATAAAGAAATAACAGGCTGCACCTGAGCGGTTACAGATGCTGCGATAGATCTGGGTGCTGCCGGAGCTGCTGCCTTAAACATCTTGCTCTTTTTGGCAGCACCGGACAAAGAAGAATCATCCATGCCATTCTCACTTATACCCCCCTGCCTCGCAGAATATCTCTGCGGCACTTCCTGCATTGCCGCACGTTCTGAATATTTTTTCTCTTCTTTATCGGCAGCAGCGTAACTTTTCATGGCTGAAGATTTATCACTTGCCCCTGCCGGTTTATTTTCCTGCATCTCCATTTTTGGCGCACTTCCGCCGAAAAATACGTCTTCAGATATTGTATCTTTCTTTGCTGCTTCAACTGACGCTGCTTTTTTTACTGCTAATAAATCAGTGGCAACTGCCTTCGTTTTATCTGTTTCAGCAGGTGTCGGCTCTTTTTGGGCTTCCATAACCGGTTGCTGAACTTCCGGCAAAACTGTTTTCATTTGCTCATCGCCTGCGCGGTAAATATAGACGGCAAGAACCGCGATAACAACTGTCGCCATAACCTGCACGGGTATTTTTATCCGCAGTGGATAAAACCATTTTTGGGCAAAGCTCTTCCTTTCTGATTCCTCCCGCACCTTAGCTATAATTTTTTGATTAAACCAGGGCGGCGGTTCCACCTCTGATAGTTCTCGCGTCATCGTAGCCGCCTTTTTTAAATTGGCCAGTTCCTTGCTACAATCCGCGCATTCTACCAGATGCTCTTCAATAACCATATTTTCAGCTGCAGAGAGCAAACCCTCAGAGTACAATGGCAGGCTATTATTAATATTTATGCAATTTTTCATAAATCACCAATCACTTCAACAAGACAATCCTTAAGAGCGTTTCTTGCACGCGACAGTCTCGATTTAACCGTTCCATCGGGTATCTGCAAAATATCCCGAATTTCTTCGTAAGAAAATCCCTGTATATCTCTCATCACAAGCACTTCCCGATATTCCAAATCCAGCGTTGTAATACATCTTTGAACATGCTCTTCACGCTCGCGCTGCTCCAAAAGTTCCGCAGGATCGACGTCACTCGCAGTAGACAAACAAACAATCCTGCCGCCCTGCCCGTCCACTAATTCATCAAGCGACGTACCCTCATGTTGAACCAGCCTCTTTCTCTGCTTTAAACGGTTCTTCGTATAATTAACTACAATACGATACAACCATGTGGAAAATTTTGCCTCTGCCTTAAATTTGCTTATCGACTTATATGCAGCAAGGAAAGCTTCCTGCGTAACATCGCAGGCTTCATCATAATCTCCAAGCATGCGGTAAGCGATATTTAGCATCTTCTTCTGATGCCGATCAACCAACTTAGCGTATGACTCCATATCGCCCTTCTGGCATAGCATGACATATTGCAGATCGTCATCCCCAATCGACGCTTTTCTATTATCTATTATGTTAGACATCAACAGCAATAATTTTGTTCCCCTGAATCTTTGATTTTTTTGATTTTAATTTATCACGGAATATAGAAATTGACCACAGATTATATTGATCTGATTAATAATTTTACCGAATAATGATTTATACCCGATATATTTTAGAATACTTAAACTTTTTTCTTGACAATAATGGACAGGGGGATTAATGGATTAATCAGTTGGTTGAACGTCCAATCAAAAAACTGGAGATAATATTATGGCGAGTAAATATAAGGGATACATGGGAAAGATTCTGGATATTGATCTTTCAACAGGAAAGACCGGCACATTCGATCTTTCTGACCGGGATCGGGAACGATTTATCGGAGGCAGATTTATCTCCACCAAGATCATGCTGGATGAATTAAAGCCAGGTATCGATCCCCTATCACCGGAAAATATCCTTATTGTAATGACATCGCCGCTTACCGGGACAAATGCTCCTTCGACGAGCCGTTATGATATCTCTGCCAAGAGCCCCCAGACAGGCGCTATCGGCCACTCCAACAGCGGAGGAAACTTCGGAATCCATCTGAAAAAGGCCGGATGGGACGGTATCGTGATTCGGGGTAAAGCCAAGAGACCTGTCTATATAGACATCAATAATGACATCGTGAAGATAGAAGATGCAGCTGCCCTGTGGGGAAAGAATACAGAAGAGACCCAGGAGTTAATGGGCGACAAAAAAGCAGGTAAAATGGTTATCGGACCTGCTGGAGAGAATCTTGTCAAATATGCGATCGTCGCATCCCAGGACCGATGCCACGGCCGCTCTGGAATGGGCGCTGTCATGGGTTCCAAAAACCTTAAGGGGATAGTCGCCAAGGGCACCAACAAGATAGAACTTCATGATCCTTCAGGATTCAGCGAACTAATTAAAAAATGGATCGGAATGCTCAAAGTTCATCCTGCTACAGGTGACTTTGCCCCTAAATACGGGACGTCAGGATTTTTAAAATCTTTATCAGATCATAATGCCATGCCTACGAAAAATTTCTCTGCAGGCCACTATAAGGATGCCGACATGATTTCGGGCCAGACCCTCGCCGAAACCCGCCTCGTAAAGAATGCCGGTTGCGTCTCCTGTCCAATCCGCTGCGCCCGGGTTGTCAATCTAGACGGACACGAAATTAAAGGACCCGAGTATGAGATCCTGTGTCTGCTGGGATCAAACATGCTGATAAACGACATGGATGCCATTATCCGTTGGAATTACGAACTGGACATTCTCGGTATTGACACCATATCCGTTGGCACGATCATGGGTTTTGCCGCAGAACTAAGTGAAAAGGGCATGTGGAATAGCGGGATCGAATTCGGCAAGAAGGAAAACCTATCACAAATATTTCGGGACATTGCATATCGTCAGGGGATCGGGGCAGACCTTGCAGAAGGGGTACGCTACCTGTCCAAGAAATATGGCGGTGAAGATTTTGCCCCGCATTCCAAGGGAATGGAAATAGCAGGATATGAGCCCCGAGGCGCGGTGGGTCATGCTCTTGGTTATGCAACAGCAAACCGCGGAGCATGCCATCTGGACGGAGGCTACGTAATCTATTTTGAGGCAACAGGCCCTACCCTTCTGGATCAATACCATTACCGATCAAAACCAGCTTATGTGATCCTTGACCAGAATCTTTTAGCTGCCATCAGCGCAGGTGGAAGTTGTCTATTCACCTCATGGACAATACTGCCGCCTATCTTATTCAAGATACCTAATTCTAAATTGTTGAGCTGGATCGTAACTAAGATTCTTACATATTCATGGTTCGCTATTGAACTAACTTTGCGCCTGCCGGCGTTCATGATGAAATATCATTTGCCCATGCTCCCGCATTCCAAGGCACTGAAACTGGCCACTGGCATGGATATGGATTTTGGCAAATTCCTGCGAATGGGCGACAGGGGCTTCTCTATGGAGAGGCTTTACAATCTACGGGAGGGATTTACTGCAAGAGATGATACTCTCCCCAAACGTTTCACAGACGAGGAACAGATCCCTGGCAATAAGAAGAGTAAAGTTCCCTTATATAAGATGATGCCCAGATATTACCAGCTTCGGGGCTGGGATATCAACGGCGTACCTACGAAAAAAACCCTGAAGAAGTTGGATTTAGAGGATGTAGTAAAGCCCAAGGGTAATAACACCTGAGAAATGAGACTCTGTCTTGTACAAAAAGAATCGGAATGAGGTGATTTCACATCATGACTGCACCAGGCTCTCAACATGTAATGCCAACAAGTTTTATTGACTCAGACAATATAAAAATAATTGAGTTTTCCAGATTGCACTCGGAAAATGCCGCAGGCCATACACAAAAGGCAGTAAGCCTCTATTATGCTATTCGCGATGGAATCAGGTATGACCCTTATTCACTGGATATGACATTGGAAGGCCTCAAGGCGAGCACAACACTGGCTAATGGCCGGGGCTGGTGCGTTACCAAAGCCATACTTCTTGCAGCCTGCTGCAGAGTGGCAGGCATTCCTGCACGTGTCGGGTTTGCCGATGTAAGGAATCATCTGACCACAGAGAGACTCCGTAATATAATGAAGACAGATATCTTCTTCTGGCACGGTTATACATCCATCTATCTGGAAGGTTCATGGGTCAAAGCAACGCCTGCCTTCAACATCGAGCTTTGCGAGAAGTTCAGGATAATACCCCTGGACTTCGATGGCACCTGCGACTCCATCTACCACCCCTATGATCTCGAAGGCAAGAAACACATGGAATATCTGAATCAACGCGGCGAGTTCGACGATGTTCCCATGGACCAAATGATCGCTACATTTCTAACCGAATACTCAGTTGACCATGAATGGAAGAATGCCGATTTTGATGCTGACGTGGACAAGGAAGTGACAGGAAAATAATATAATGATCGGGATAATTCAAATTAATTTAAATGACAATTTTCGGTCTATATTTTATTGACATATTGGATCAAACTTCTAGTTGTTTAAACATGAACAAGAAATGCCTTATAAAAATAAATGCAGCAGGGGGTGGTTATGAAAAACTTAGCAGGTAAAAATATCCTGATCACAGGCGCCGGCGCCGGTATTGGACGGCTGATGGCCCATTATGTGGCTGATGAGGGCGCCAATACCGCACTGATCGACATCAACAGTGAGGCCGTTGCCAAAACAGTGGAGGAGGTCAAAAGTCGTAAGGTCAAGGTGACAGGGGATGTCTGCGACATCTCCAACCGAGAGTCGGTCATGGACGTCGTGGCCAAGATTAAGCAGGATTTCGGATCCGTTGATGTGCTCATCAACAATGCCGGCACCGTTATCGGAAAATCATTCTTCGATTTGACCATAGACCAGATGCAGCGCACCATGAACATCAATTACTGGGGACATATCTATTTCACCAAAGCCCTCATTGGCGACATGATAGCTCGTAACAGCGGGGCAATCGTTAATGTTGCCTCGTCCAGCGGGCTTATCGGCATGCCGATACTCTCCGATTATTGCGCCAGCAAGTTCGCCGAGGTTGGATTCTCCGAATCCCTGCGGCGCGAGCTTAAAAAGTTCAAGCACACAGGGGTAAAGGTGACCTGTGTCTGCCCTTACATCATCGATACTGGTCTATTCAAGGGATTCAAGCCTCTAAGCATGAATCCGGTTATAAAAGCGGAAGACGCGGCGCGCGCCATCGTCAAGGGTTTTAAGAATGGTAAGCCCTATGTCATGTTGCCGCCCTTTAGCATATATGGATCGATGATGCTCAAACTTCTTCCGACCTCCATCTTTGACTGGATGCTCTCGATTACTGGCGGTTCGTCCGCCATGGACAGCTTTACAGGAAGAAAATAGCAACCCGCTAATAGGAGAATATTCCATGAAAGCATTAAAGATCATTATTGCTATAGTTGTCGCGTTGGTTGTTGTACAGCTTGCGCTCACCGGTATCAATATTTTACAAAAGGGCGGTTCCTGTAAAGGTCAGAGCATTGAACAGATACTTGGTATCGCCCCTGGAAAGGCTACCGTAAAAGATATTGAAAAGCTGGACAAGGCAGCCCTGTTTCAGCTTTTTTATGCGGCATCTGCTCCGCGGTACGAGGAACTCAATGGAGAATACAACGGGCAAACTTTACCTGTGGGGGTGCTGGCGGCATCTGCTGATTTTTACACGCATCACTTCTTCGGGCCCGGCCGCTGGATGGGCAAGTCTTTTTTTCCTTTTGAAAATAGCAAGGGATGGGGATACAACCTGTTTTCTCGCATCGACAAAGATGGCAAGGTCATAGTCTTTCGCGTAAGAAAGATGAATACTTATATCGGCAAATCGCTGATTGACGGGAAGGATTCGTTTCATCTTGACTATAGTCCCTATAACTCGGGAACAGTACATTCCATGCATGACGAGCTTCGCAAGATCAATGACAATATCTTTCTGGGTATGGGCTATATGAGTCTTGGCGGCGGGTCGATCAATCCAGCTCCCTTCCTGATTATCGGACCTGCGGCAAAATGGGTTGGTCTTGATAAGGAATGAGCTAAAAAAAGGAGAAAGTCTATGGAATTCGATTTTGCAATAATCGGCAGCGGTTTTGGAGGAAGCGTATCGGCGTTGCGTCTTACTGAAAAGGGATACAGCGTTGTTGTGTTGGAAAAAGGAAAATGGGTTACCCCTCTGGATATGGAAGATGCATCCAAAAACCTGCGAAAACTGATCTGGAATCCCGCGCTGGGCATGAGAGGATTTTTCACCTATGACTTCTTCCGGCACGTCGCGATAGTCGGCGGTGCAGGTGTCGGCGGCGGCAGTCTCGTCTATGCCGCGACCACATTAAGACCAAAAGAAGCATTTTACAAAGATTCTGCCTGGAGCAATTTAGGTATTGACTGGGAAAAAGAAATGAAACCCCATTACGATACCGCTTCAAAAATGCTTGGTATAGTTTGTAATCCTGTTATGGATGTCATGGACGGTTACCTCAAAGAAGTGGCGGAAAATATGGGAGCTGGTGATACATTCGGCCCTACTGATACCGGCATATATTTTGGAACACCGGAAGTGCTTGCCGATGATCCCTTCTTCGACGGGAAGGGACCTTCCCGTTCCGGCTGCCATCTCTGCGGAGATTGTCTCACAGGATGTAAACATGGCTCGAAAAATACCCTGGACAAAAATTATCTCTATCTTGCCCAGAAATACGGGGCGACAATCCTGCCGTACCGTGAAGTCAAAAACATCATCCCTCAGCAGGATGGCACATATGTCCTGAAAGCAAAGGACAACTCCGGCCGCTTCAAGAAGGCTTCGGACATTAAGGCAAAAAAAGTTGTTGTTGCCGCCGGTGTTCTGGGGACGCTGGAGTTGCTGTTTCGATGCAAACAGGTCACAAAAACTTTGCCCGACATATCGAGGCAGCTTGGTGTGGTTGTCAGGACAAATAGCGAATCCATTGTAGGTGTTTTGCCCAGGCAGGAGGATTTAGATCTTTCCCATGGCACAACAATATCATCTGATTTTTATCCTGATGAGTTCACCCACATCACACAGAACCGTTTTCCAGAAGGCTACGGATTCATGAAATTCTTCAGCGTTCCCCTTGTGGATGATGACCATCCCGTAAGGAGATCACTGAGAACTCTTGGCAAGATGATAATAAACCCTCTTAGTACTTATCGGACGTTTTTTGCGAAAAACTGGTACAAGCGGATCATCGTCCTGACCGTTATGCAAAACCATGACAACCAGCTTTCCTTTAAATATGGCCCCAGTGCCGTGTTTTCTTTTTTGATGCGCCGATTAAAGTCAAAGACCGTTCCGGGAAAAGAAGCACCTGTTAATATTCCGGTTGCCAACAAGGCGTGTGCAATTCTGGCGGATGTGACCAAGGGGATGCCCTTCAATGTCAGCAACGAAAATCTGATGAATATGTCAACAACGGCTCATATTCTCGGCGGCTGCCACATGGGATCATCACCCGACAACGGCGTTATCGACACATCACACAGGGTTTTCGGATACGATGGTATCTATGTGTGTGACGGCGCGGCAGTTTCCGCCAATGTCGGCGTTAATCCAGCGCTTACAATAACAGCGCTTGCCGAACGGGCGATGAGTCTCATTCCGGATAAAAAATCAGCTTCTTAGATTTTTTACGCAACACACTAGAGTGAGTAAGGATGAGAAATCACGGGTATAATACCCCATATCTTTGGTGATCATGTAATCTGAAAATATTATTCTTGCATACATGTTATTAATTGTATAAATATATATCAGTAAGTAGCTGGTTTCGTAAACATCATGTTTTATTATAGTTTATTTATATTCGAGATTTCATAACCGGTTAAATTAACCGCAGTTGCCGGTAGCATCCGGTATCGGCGAAAAGGGGGATTCCACATGAGCAAAGAATACACATCGGGAACATTTTGCATCGACATCAATTGCCCGCAGCATGCGGCACTTGATGGCCTGACGGGTAACACCTATATCGAAAAGAAGCAAGTGCATTGCAAAGACTGTTATGCTTGGCGTTTTTTCATTTGGACGAAAGACCATAAATGGCGGATAGTACAAGCCCCGCAGGAAATTTCAAACAAACAGCTGGCCGCCATGATTAAGGGAATCGACCCCGTCCGCGTTGAGGACCTCACTGAAGACGAGATTATGTGCCTGTAGAAAATATGCCGCCGCGAAAAACGATACGATGCTTGACTAGCCGCACACGCCAACGTCTTTTCTCATTTCACTCCTGCATCACCTATCCGTTTAAATCAGGTGCAAACATGCTTTTCAAATAGATTCTTCTTTTTTGTGGGGATGTTTCTGGCTGCCGGCGTAGAGTTCGTATTCCAGAAGGCGGCATTCGATTTCTCCGTTATAAAATGGCAGCCGCCGTTTGGTGCGTAAGCCTACTTTTTTAGCCATGTCCAGATTGCCGGTGAAAATATAGCCGCGATAGCCGCCGCCTGTTTGTTTGAAGAAATCACCGATGCCTTCATATATTGCTTCCAGCCTTGTAAGCGTATTGGTCTTAAAACTGCCGTCCTTGACTTCTCTATCTGCCGCTTTACGCACGATTACGGAACTTCCCTGTCTGGTTTCTTTTTTGCTTTCCTGGAAATGTGGTTTAGTCATCATTGCATCCATCCGCTGACCGTAAGGAGGATTAAGTATAATGACTCCGCCGCCCTGAGGAGCAGGTGTCTTCTCAAATGAGCATGTCTCAAATTCAATCAGGTGGTCAACTCCGGCAGTTTGCGCATTATGGCGCGCAGCCTGTACTGCACCCTCGTCAATATCTGTAGCAATAATTTTGGCCGGCAATGTCTTTCTGGCCACATTGCGGGCTTTTTTGCGCAATTCATCCCATACTTCATGCGGGAATCCTTTTATATACATGAAGCCGTAATTATTGCGGGACAAACCAGGGGCACGATACAGGGCAATGAGTGCCGCTTCAACGGCGAGAGTTCCGCTGCCGCACATAGGATTTACAAATGTTCCTTTACCATGCCAACCGGTGGCTATAATTACTGCTGCCGCCAGAGTTTCCTGCATTGGTGCTTGCAGGGGGATTTTGCGGTAGCCGCGCATAGAAAGGCGATCACCCGAAGTGTCGATATAAACAATCGCCTGATCATTCTTCCAATAGACATGAACAACCGCTTTATCCTTATCCGGGCCGGAATCGGGCCGCGCGTTGCATTTCTCACGGATTCTATCGACGATTGCATCTTTGACTTTGACATTAACAAAGCGCGAATCGGTAATTAGCGGGTTATCGACAATAGAAGTAATGCAAACGTAGGCTCTTTTGCCGGAATCATGCAGTATTGTCTCCCACGGTATCGCGTTGACGCGTTCATAAAGAGCGCCGGGCGACGCCACTTTGAATATTTGCAACTGATAGAGTACCCGCTGGGCTGTGCGCAGATGCATATTAAGAAACATCGTATCTTCAAGAGTGCCTTCGGTTTGAATGGCAGTATCAATTTCATTGAAAACGGGAAATCCAAGAGTTTCTAATTCTGCTTTTAAATAATCCGCAACACCCTTTGGACAAGTCACCAGTATTTTGTTTTTTTGATTCCAGATAGTCATTGTGTGCTTGTAGCACAGCGAATACCAATTGGCAACCGTTTGTCTGTGTGATATCGCTTATTGTCAGCAGCAGCGAAAGCCCTCAAACATTAAATAATGTTCTGGGAACTTTTTTTGCACTTGCTTTGTCTAACCTTTAAAATCGCATAAAAGCGATAAATTTCTTCAAGGAGGTTATTTATGAAAAAAGTTAAAAGATGGTTAATGGTTATTTTTGCTTTACTGTCCTTATTTACGTGGTCACTGGCATCCGCTCAGCAGCAGGTGTCTGAGGATCGGACTTTATCCCCGTATTTCTTTGTCGTGAGTGATAATCCGGATACGGACAGATTGCCGCTCAAGTCCACATCGGCAGCAGTCAATATTTCCGGTGTTATCGCTGATGTACTGGTGACTCAGGTCTATAAAAATGACGGGAAAAAGCCGCTGGAAGCGATCTATGTTTTTCCGGCATCAAGCCGCGCCGCTGTTTATGGAATGAAAATGACCATCGGCAAAAGGGTAATTGAAGCAAAGATTAAAAAACGCGATGAAGCACGCCAAGAATACGAAAAGGCGAAGGAAGCCGGCAAAAGCGCTTCACTTCTGGAGCAGCAGCGTCCCAATGTATTCCAGATGAATGTTGCCAATATCATGCCCGGCGATGAGATTAAAGTGGAACTCAAATACACAGAATTGTTAATCCCCACGGATAGAGTCTACGAGTTCGTTTATCCGACAGTTGTGGGACCGCGTTATTCCAATCAAAAGGCTGGAAGTGCAGCACCCTCTGAAAATTGGGTGGAAAATCCCTATCTTCATTCGGGAGAATTGCCGTCAACTGCCTTTGATATTAATGTGGCAATTAATGCCGGTATGGCAATTAAAGATTTGACCTGCTCTTCACACAAAGTGACCACCGCTTATGAGAGTGCGTCACGCGCAAAAATATTACTGGATAAGGCTGAGGTAAGTGGCGGCAATCGTGATTACATCCTGCGTTATCGGTTGGATGGCGATAAAATTCAAACAGGACTTCTTTTGACACAGAGCGATAAAGAAAATTTCTTTGTCCTCATGATGCAACCGCCAAAAAAAGTCGTCAACGCTAACATTCCGGGGCGTGAGTATATCTTTATCGTGGATGTGTCCGGCTCGATGCATGGATTTCCGCTGGAAATTTCCAAAAAGCTCATGTCTGATTTGATCAGTAATCTGCGACCTGCCGATCGCTTTAATGTTCTGCTCTTTTCCGGCGGATCTTCCGTAATGGCCGAGGAATCTCTTGAGGCAACGCCTGCTAATATTCAAAAGGCTATATATATGATCGAGCATCAGCAGGGTGGCGGCGGTACCGAACTGCTTCCCGCGCTCAAGCGCGCCCTGTCGCTCAAAAAAGTGGATGGCTTTGCCAGAAGTGTTGTTATTGTTACTGATGGTTATGTGAGTGTGGAAGAGGAAGCCTTTGATCTGATCCGCAATAATCTGGGTAATGCCAATATGTTCGCCTTTGGTATCGGTTCCAGCGTCAACCGTCACATCATTGAAGGGATGGCACATGTAGGCATGGGTGAACCTTTTATTATTACAAAGCAGGATGCAGCACAAGTTCAGGCCGAGCGCTTTCGCAAGCTGATCGCCTCACCGGTTTTGACACAGGTTAAGGTCAGCTTTAAAGGGTTTAACGTGTACGATTTAGAACCTGTTTCCATCCCGGACATATTAGCCGAACGTCCTGTTTTGGTTTTCGGCAAATGGCGCGGCAATCCGCAGGGATCAATTAAAATAAGCGGTATTGCAGGTGATGGCAAATATTTCGAAACAATAAAAGTGGAAAATTATCAGCCATCCAAAGATAATGCCGCCTTGAAGTATCTCTGGGCGCGACATCGCATTACGATAATTTCTGATTACAATAAACTTCGCAATAATGATAAACGCGTGAAAGAAGTCACAGAGCTGGGCTTAAACTACAATCTTCTGACTGCTTTCACCTCGTTTGTCGCCGTTGATAATGAAGTACGAAATATTGATGGCAAATTAACTACAGTAAAGCAACCCCTGCCAATGCCGGAGGGCGTGTCCGATTATGCTGTCGGCGGTAGAGGTCATTACGCATCGTCTCCATCCATGCGAAAGACTATGAGTATGGGTATGATGGGAAGCCGCCGGTCAGAAGATAAGGCCGCCGCGCTGGAAGTACAGGCACCAAAGAAGAAGGATGAAGCGCAAAAAATCAGCATTATCAATGTGACGACAGGAAATGGTTTGACTAAAGCTGAAATTCTCAAGGTTACTCAAACCAATCTAAGTAACATCGAAAAATGCCTGACCGGTAAAAATATATCGGGAACGATAAAACTCAATCTGACAATTAATCCCGACGGCACTGTGAAAATTGTGGAGATTGCTTCAGGTGATGTAAAGGATGCAAAACTGCGTCACTGCATAATCGATCTGGTAAAGCAGTGGATTTTCCCGGCGACAACAAACAGCCAGGCAGTGAAAGTGAGAATAAAGCTAAATATTTAGTAGTTCCCAAGGTGTAATTTCAGCGAAGGCGGGAATCCAGAGATCATTGTTAGTTATGCCTCTTCATTTGGGGATGGGCTTCCCATCCCCAAATGAAACTTTACAGCTTGCTTTGGAGTTTATGCCTGTGATTTTCTTTTGGGCGGTATCCTTACTATTCTTTCGCCTTCAATCATTGATATAGCGTTTTGCGGACAGAAATAAGCGCATACGCCGCAACCTATGCAGAGCTCTTCTTTTCTGCGCGCCTTTTTATCATCGTTTAAATAAGCGGCGTAGGTATGACATTCCTTCACGCATTTACCGCACCCGATGCAGAGATCGTCATTAACCCTGGATAAATAATTGGTCGCATTAGTTATGGGGGCAATCATATTATCAACACCGTTGGCGCAGCAGCAGCGGCAGCAGTTGCAAATGCTTGTTTCATCCTTGCTTGTATCGAAATTTGGATGATAGGCTTTATGCACAAGCCCTGCTTCCTCTGCCCGCTTTAAAACACTCAATGCCTCATCTTTTGTAATCATCCTGGAAAAACCCTGCTCTGAAGTAAATTTTGCCGATTTGCCAAAAGTAAAACAGGTTTCCCTTTCCTTTGTCTGCTTGCATGGAGCTCCCTCTAAATCCTTATAATGACGGCAAAAACAATGACCAAGCGCAATCTCGTCAAACTTCAAAATGAGTTCCTCAACTTTTTGAGAAGGCACAATTCTGTCTTTTGCTGTTTCCAGTTCTTTATTGATTATGATTTTAACAGGTTCATTCTTCGCCTTGTTTTTAAAAACCGGCACTGTTCTGTCCACCGGTGGGGTGGACATCAGAAAAGGAATAATCGAATCATAATTTTCCTGAAGCATGGTGTTCAAATCACCGAAGAGTTTATGGAATAATGAATAGATTTCCTTATTCCGTTCAGTTCTCTCTAATTTGCCCATGAAGTTGTATTCAAAAGTCCCGACATTCAATAAAGGCAGCAATCGAAACACCATAATGCCCTTGGTGTTGGGCTGATTGAATATAACACCGCGACCGGCCAGATCCTTCACTTTTTTATTGATTTCCTCTTCCGATAATCCGCTTGACAGCTTTAACTGATCCATTGTCTGGGATTTTTTCTCATCAAAAGAAGCTATAAAATCAACTTCATCTTCCATAATGAAATATTTTAAAAGTTTAATCAGAGTATCGTTAACAGCAACCGGTGTTCCTCCGGCTTTGCTGATGATTTCACCGGCCTTTCTGTATTTTTCATCAATATTCATATATATTCCTCCAATGGAAGTAGTATAGGGGGGCTATTTTTGATTGTCAATGGATATTTGGAAATGTTTCCAAAGCTTGCTTTGGGGTTCATACCCGTGATAGGATGCCCAAAGTTTGAGAGTGTTTACTAACAGATATTTGTACAGAAAAAACGAAAGATAAAATTATGCATGAACTGCCCATCACCGAGAGCATTCTGAATGTTGTGATAACGTACGCGGAAAAGAACAACGTTAAAAAGGTAATGGCCATTAATCTTCGGGTCGGCAGACTTAGCGATCTTGAAGATGAATGGATTCAACGGTATTTCGATTACCTGAGCAAGGGCACAGTAGCCGAGGGCGCGAAACTCAATATTGAAAGGACGCCGATCAAGTTGCAGTGTAATTCCTGCGCCACAACTTATGAAGTGGAAATATCAAATATGAGTGAAACTAACTGCCCGGGTTGCGGTAAGAATGACAGTAAAATGATTTCGGGAAGAGAATACTATATCAAGGATATGGAGGTACAGTAGTGGAAGATGTCCGACTGATAGAAGTTAAAGAAGATATAATGGCCGATAACATCAAAGTTGCCAACGGCGTTCGCAAGCGTCTGCGTGACAAAAAAACTATGCTTCTGAATTTGATGTCCTCTCCCGGTTCGGGCAAGACCAGCCTTATCCTGCGGACAGTGGAAGGTCTGAAAGACAGCGTCAGGCTTGGCGTGATCGAAGCAGATATAGATTCCAAGGTTGACGCGGAAAAGGTTGCCGCGCAGGGAATCCCTGCAATCCAGCTGCGAACGGGAGGCTTCTGCCACCTGGATGCCACTATGGTCACTCAGGGTATTGATGCTTTGGCCGCAAACGATTTAGATCTGCTAATCATTGAAAATGTGGGGAACCTGGTTTGCCCTGCCGAGTTCGACACGGGCGCCCACAAAAACGTGATGATCCTGAGTGTTCCTGAAGGCGACGACAAGCCGCTTAAGTACCCGCTTATGTTTTCCATCTGTGATGTCCTGCTGGTCAATAAAATCGATTACCTGTCGCTGAGCGATTTTGATATGGCAGCCATGCGAAAACGTGTCCTGTCCTTGAACCCCAAAATCAAAATCATAGAAATATCCTGCAAAACAGGCGCGGGTATTGGCGATTGGATAGCATGGCTTAAAAAAGAAGTAGATACATTTCGTCGTGGTTAAACGAATTCCGGTCCTCTTTATAGTCCATTAACACTCAGATGTTTTCCCAAACGCTTACCCAGAGCGGCTAGTGTCCATACAGTCGGCAACCCCAGTGCGGAAGGGAAAACGCTTGCGTCGCAGCAGTAAAGGTTTTTGATCTCTGTCTCCAGGTTAGTATCCACCACATCGCCGATTCTGCATGTTGCCGATGGATGTGCGCCCTGCGCGTTGAGAGCTAGTATACTCTCATCTTTTGCGCCGGCCTTGCGAAACACCTTTTTGATAATATCAACTCCTTTGTCAAGCTTCATCTGGTCAACTTTGCTGACCTTCTTGGAAAATGATACTCCCTTGTAAAGCTCGCCCGCTATTTCATCCCGCACTTTTACCATTATGCCCGAGAGCTTCCAGAATCGGGGGAAATTTATCAGGTGCTTCGGCCCCATAAAGGCGAGGGATGCCGCATACATTGACCAGTTGGGAAATACCGGGACGATGGCAATGCCGTCAGATTCGTAGAACTCCAGCGAGCCCACGGACATGGGCGGAACACCTACGGTATTCATGCCGGGGATCTCTCCCCCTACAAATTGAAGCCAGTCGCAGCAAAAACCCTTTCCGGCGCGCGCAATCCCGGCGCGACTCAGTATATACGCGTTGTCGAGCCCAGTGGAGAGCACAACGGATTTCCCGAAATATTTTACCGGAACTCCCAGCTTTGTCCCCTTTACCCCGACCACCCGGCCGTTTTCAACAATTACATCCGTGACCTTGGTATGGAGATGGAGATCCGCACCTTTACTCACCGCCTCATCGCCGTAAACGCGAGCAGTCCATTTGGCGCCGGTTTTGCACCCAAGCATGCAGTCCCCACTTGCATTGCACTTCTTCGGATCAATGAATTTGTCCATCTTTCCAAAGTGATATCCGGCGCTGTTTGCGGCCTCCATGATGCGCAGATTCGCCTTTCCCACAAGCTCGTCAGGTTGTTTCTGTATCCACAGTTCCTTCCTCGCCTCTTCCGCTTCCTTGGAGAGGTCGACTCCCACCGGGTCGAAAACAACTTTAGGCGGAGACGCCGCGCATCCTGCCGCAAGAAGTGACAAACCGCCATAGTTGTTAGCGAAAGTGACTGTGCGCCCCTCCTTGCTGCGCACAAGACCGAAATACTTTAGGACCATGGCGACAGTCGTCGTGTTGCCCATCCATTCCCATCTTCCGCCCGCCTCGAGCATGAGGACTTTTTTCCCGCGATTGGTCATCTCGCGGGCAACCGTTGAGCCGCCTGTACCTGTCCCTACGACTATTACATCATATTCTTTCATGCATGTATTCCTTTACTTTAGTTTGAGAATTCGGATTTGACTAGATCAATGTCCAGCGGCAGAGGCTTTGACGGGTCCTGATACAGGGAGAGTGCCCCTTCGGGACAGTGCTCTACACACAGCTCGCAACCGGTGCAATTTTCGTTATTGTACGACCAGCTTTTTTCAGGTACGACAGTAATGGCTTCAAAATAGCATACTTTGGCGCAATCTCCGCATTTTTTACACTTTGTTTCATCGTGCTTAACCGAGTAGCCGGCATACACGTTCATGGTGAAATCCTTGTTGAATTTTTTTGCGAACTTTGTGGCCTGCAGGGAAACGCAGGTATCCGGATGACAATTGCAGATCACGCCGGTACTACCGCCGGTTGCGACCTTGAAGAATGCCTGATTGATGTAGCCCTTCTTCCGGTAGTGCTTGATCATATCCAGTGCCTCCTGCTGGCTGATCTTTCGGGCATGATATTTTTTTGACAGCTTGTCCAGCCAGAAAGCTCCGGTACCGCTGCCCACAAACAAACAGGAGTTTATCGTGTCGGGCTGAGCGTTTAGTATTTTTTTGCAGGGGCAGTCGATTGCCACGATATAGTCCGGGTTTTGGAAAAGAATCTTGTAAGCATACTTGAAGGGGACGATCTGCTTATTTTTTTCGGAGATTGCGCTGATGTCCTGATCTAGTGTCACAATCTTTTTCACATCACCGCCTGACAGTATTTTCGCGTGATACCTGTTAAACGCCATATTCAGAATAGGATTGAGCGGTTTCAACCAGAATAAATATTTTGAAAGAAATTTGAACAGATAATATACGGCTGCCACATAAGGATAATAAAAAACGAAGTAAATATAATTGTGTATTGCCCGGTCGCAGCGCCAGCCGTGCTTAGCCATGAGTGTTTTTGTCGATTTTCTCATGTGTGTTACTCCTTAGTCGGAATAGAGTACACCCGATAATGTGCTTTTTTACTAGATTTCAACCTCAGCTTCGACTTTCTGGAGAACTTCCTCCCCGGACTGATTGACAACAGAGAGATCAACTCTGGCGCGTCCTGCCTGCATTTCAGTAACAGTACCTTGAACTGAAATTGTATCTTCAATCATAACGGGAGCACTGAAGCGACACTTTATTTTTTTCAATTTGCCGGGGTCGCCGGCCCAGTCGGTGACGGTTTTTGCCGCAAATGCCAGTGTACATAATCCCTGAAGGATTGTGCCGTTTAAGCCCACCATTTTTCCAAAGTCGGGATCGATATGTATGGGATTATAATCGCCGGATGCACCGGCGTAGTACAGGGCCCTGTATTTATCAACTTTCTCAATTCCGGTGAATGTTTGTCCTTGTTCAATTTTCATAGCGAGTCTCCTATTTGCGTACGACAAAGGTATAAGTTCCACGGCTCACGTCTTTGCCGTGCTGGTTTTTTGAATTGAGCTCAAGGGAAATGACATCCAGCTTTTCCTTGTTCTTGATATCACTGATCTTCGCGGTGGTGGTGATGGCATCGCCTGCCTTGACCACTTCAAAGAATTCTAGTTCCTGCTCTCCGTGCACAAGCATCGCCATGTTCAGGTTAAGCTCTTTGTCCATGAAGACCGGTTCAATAAGGTGCGCGCCAAAAACAACCGCAAAAGTGGGGGGTGCGATAATCTTGCCGTATTTCGATTTTTTGGCAAAATCGTCGTCAAGATAATGCGGATCATTATTCTTAATCGCTTTAGCGTATTCCTTTATTTTTTCTTTTCCAACTTCATAAGTATGGGTTGGATACGTTTTGCCGATGAATTTTGTATCTATAGACATATACGTTTCTCCTTAGTGGCGTAATGTCTTTGCGAGGGAGTGCAACGACCGAAGCAATCTCATAAGAACTGCAATATGATTAGATTGCCACGTTCACTGTCGTGAACTCGCAATGACAAATTGTTATTGCGACATAGTGTTTATTGCACAGCTTATGCTGCGTATTTTTTTATCAGATCCTTAGCGATCATTACACGCTGTATTTCCGAAGTTCCCTCGCCGATTTCGCCCAATTTGGCATCGCGGTAGAGACGCTCCACAGGGAATTCCTTGATGTATCCGTAACCGCCAAATACCTGTACTGCCATGCTGGATATCTGTGTAGCGGCCTCCGATGCCCATACTTTTGCAATGGATGCCAGTATCGCGGATTCCGGGTTATTAGTCTGCTTTGCCCAGGCGGCCTGATAGATGAGAAGCCTGGCCACATCGGACATGATCATCATATCGGCAAGCTTGAAAGCGATTTCCTGAAAACGGTTGATCGGTTTTCCGAAGGCATTTCGTTCTTTAGAATACTTGTTGGCGTGTTGGAGGCATTTGGCTGCTATTCCGAGGCATACTGTTGCCATGCCGATCCTGCCGTATTCCAGGGTCATCATCGCCTGGATGAATCCATTGCCCACTGTGCCTAGAACTGCACTTTCCGGCACTTCGCAATCTTCAAGAATCAACTCGGCTGTAGGGGAGCCACGGAAGCCCATTTTATCAAAGGGCTTGCTCACTGAAAATCCTTTTGTCCCCTTATCGACAAGGAAGCAGGTGACTCCAGCGCCGGGGCCTTTCTCCTTGTCATTATAAGCAAATACAAGAGCAACGTCTGCTATTGTCGCGTTGGTAATGAAAGTCTTGGTCCCGCTGAGAATCCACTTATCGCCCTTCTTAACCGCTGTTGTCTTAATTGAAGCAGCATCAGAACCTGCTCCAGGCTCGGTAAGGCCGAAGCACCCGATAATCTCACCTTTAATGATACCGGGGAGATATTTTTTCTTCTGCGCTTCGGTGCCGAACATTTTCAACGGCATACCAAAAAGTCCGCTCGATGCACCGCAGGACAGAAACGTGGAGGCGCAGGCAGCGGCTACTTCTTCCCCTGCTATCGCCTGGCTGATCAAATCGAGATTCGTGCCGCCGTAAACTTCATCGTGCCCAATACCAAGATAGCCAATTCCGGCCATCAGTTTGATGTTTTCTTTAATCAGCTTATCCACTTCTTTATGCCCGGCTTCATCGAGCATATGGGCACGCGGCTCTATTTCTTTTGTGCAAAACTTCGAAAAGTTTTCCTTTATGGATAATTGTTCCGGTGTCAAATCATAGTTCATAATATTATTCTCCTGTCTTATGTCTGTTTTAGAAGTAGCTCAGAATACGGGATATGATAAATCGCTGCATTTCGGAGGTACCGCCGCCGATCTGCCCCAATTTCGCATCCCTGAGGAATCGTTCAATCGGATATTCATGAATATAGCCGTAACCGCCGAATATCTGGACAGCTTCACTTGCGGCCTTCATGCCCCAGTCGCCCACGATGGCTTTCGCGATTGATGTATGCATGTGGTTGAGAGGTTTGCCTGAATCCTTATCGTGAGCCACGCGATAAACTGTCATTTTCGCTGCCTCTTGTATAATCTTCATATCCGCCAGTTTGTGCTGTATCGCCTGAAATGAGTTAATCGGCTTGCCAAACTGTTCACGTTCCTGAGAGTACTTGGTGCAGGTCTCTATGGCGAACTGCATACCGCCGACGAAGGGAGATAATAAAGCGCTTCTGTCCCAGGAAAGGGTCTCGACTGTATATTCAAATCCTTTGCCGACCTCTCCTAAGAGATTTTCTTCCGGAACTTCGCAGTTATCCAGAATCACTTCTGAGGTGGCGGAAGCACGAACGCCCATCTTGTGGAATGGCGCGCTTGTCGAAAAGCCGGGGAAATCCTTCTCGACAATGAAGGCTGTGATGCCATTGTGCTTCAGTTTTTTATCAATCGTGGCATAGACAACACAGACGTTGCATACCGGCGCGTTGGTAATGAATGTCTTGGTCCCGTTGAGAATCCACTTGTTCCCTTTTTTTACAGCCGATGTAGTTATCGATGCGGCATCGGAACCTGAACCAGGCTCTGTAAGTCCCATACACCCAATCCACTCGCCAGATGCCAGCTTGGGTATATACTTTTTGAGTTGCGCCGGTGTTGCATGTTTGTATATGGTATCCATGCAAAGATATGTGTGTGCTCCGAGTGCCAGCAGGTGCCCCTGGTCAACACCGGCATGCCCGAGGGCTTCGCCGGATAAACAACAGGTTACAACATCTGCACCCGATCCGCCAAGTTCTTCCGGAAACGGCAGGCCCAGCAGTCCCATCTCTCCAAGCTTCCGCCATACTTCCGTCGAGAATTCAGCCTTGAGATCAGCTTCCTCAACCAGTGGCGTAATTTCCTTCTTTGCGTATTTATAAACCGAATCTCTGAACATCAATTGTTCTTCTGTAAATCCAAATTCCATGAGTGCCTCCTTCAATGGATTATTTTTCCTTTATGACTATGGAGAGAATCTGCTCTTTAATTTTTCCCGTGTACTCGCGATAATCGAATGCCGCATTATCAATTACATACTGGATGATGGTTCCCTGAATAAGTGATATGATGATTACAGACGTATGTTTCACGTCCGCGACTTTAAATAAACCGCTTGCCTCCCCCTCCTTAAGAATTGCCGAAATTTCGTCACGATAGCTCTGAAAGAGCTTTATGTTTGCCTGACGAATCCGGTTATTATGATTCATCTGCGCCCAAAAATCGATGAGCACATGAAAATATGCTTTTTCCTTGTCCATCAGATCAAAAGCCTGGTCACAGAAAGCCAGCAGCTTATCGCGAGGATCTGAAAGTACCGTGAGGGCCTTGTTGAGGTAAAATTTGAGATTGGAGTTCATCTCCTTGAGCAGAGTAAGCAGGAGATCTTCCTTGTTCTTGAAATAGTAATGGACAAGACCTGTGGAAAGGCCTGCTTCCTTAGCTATGTCGCGTATGGTGAAGTCATAGTAACCCTTTTGCCCGACAACCTTGTACGCAGCCTTAGTCAACTGGGCTCGTCTCACATTTATTATATCATTCTTGCGCCGTTCACTCATATCTGTATCAACTCTCCAATTTATTGGCAATCGCCCGAATTCCAGCCCGGGTGAACACTTCATCGTGCTCATCCCACTTTCCTTCGGTTACCCATTGGTCGTTTAAACCTGATGCGTATTCCAATTGGTACTGTTGCTCTTCGTAAGGCCGCGTCCCGCCCATAATCACCATTGTTCCATTGATCCGCTCCGTCCGATAGGGATCAATAACTATAAATCCGATATCGTCATATTCGAACCTACCGATGTTCTGCTGCAATATCGAGGAAATCATTTCACAGATGCTGCCTACCGGGTACCGCTCAAACACATCACGAGCGCCGCCGAGAAGCGACTGGCGCAGGCAAAACCGCCAAACGTCATCAAATCCATCAGTCGAAAGCAGAACCCGAATGTCGCGATCCGCCGTGCGGTACTCCTTTACATCAACGATGTCCTTGCTCCTTCCCGCGAAATTCATATCGCGTCCGGTCTGCTGACATATCGATCCTGTGACGCTGTTCATTACAGTTACGGCGCTGTCGCCACCATGCGAAATTATAAGGCAGATGCCTTCCCCTTCGGGAATGATTGCGACACAGCTAAATGTCGTTTTGTGCTGGTACTTCTGTTCTGAGTATATCTCCTTGTTAATCAGATCCCTCCAGCCCAAAACCGTATCCGGCACTCCTGATTGCGCAAGGCTTTCCGAAAGTCGATTCAAAAGATCACGAGACGCCCACGGGAAGCGCTCCGAGCCATCAGCCACGGCAAAGACCAGATGTTCAAAATCAAAGTAAAGGCAATCTCCGTTGCCGTAGCCGCTTCGAATTTTATCGGTTCCTGTGCTGATTCCACCGCACAACGCCCCCGGCAATTTCAATATCCTCTTTGATAAATTTATCTCAACCGTCGGAGACTCCTTTAGTTAGATCAATCTATTACTTTAAAATATTCAATATCCCGTATGGTACCTTTACGATCCTTGGAGAATACCGGCTCAACACGGGCGCCTATTTTTATCTTCGTTTCATCCTCGACACTAATATAGTGTTGAAAAAGGGTATCGGCACCGTCGAATTTAATAAAGCCGTAGCCATAGGGAACCGGCTTCTGTGCGCCCGTTTCCGGATCGATGAAAGCAAAGCGGAGAATGGTAAACGTACCGATGACACCTTGCGGACCGACCTCTACCCAGTCTTTCATTTCGACAAAGCATTCTCCGCAAACACCGCGCGGCGGGATATAAACTTTCTTGCACTTGGGGCATTTGACCGCCATGAACCTGCGGTTATCGCGCAGCTCGGTAAAAAACTTACTGCCGTGCATCCCCACGGAATACGAGAAGGGCTGTACAGCGTCGCCTGACTCTATTATTATATTTTCTGTTTGGGTCATAATATCTACTCCTGTTAGGTCACTTCGGTTTTTTCTTGCCGTGCAGAATCATATCGGTCCACCAGCAGCCGCCGAAACCGCTGCTGAAAGCAAAATTGACATCAGGGACTTGACGCCCTTCCGCCTTACCCATTACCTGCATAGCAGCCTCAGCGCACCGGATAAGACCTGTTGCCCCGATGGGATTGGTTGCTATAACACCGCCCGACGGGTTGATGGGCAACTCTCCACCCATGTCGGTATTTCCGTCCCAGATGTACCGGGGCGCCTCTCCGGGGCCCACTATGCCCATATCCTCAATCCAAATTAGACCGCCGAATGAATAAGGCTGGTATAGCTCAATAACATCCAGTTCCTTACGCGGTTCCTTTATGCCCGCCTTCTTCCAAAGTTCCTGTGATCCCTCGCGCATGCTGGTGAGGCGTCCGTAATCGGCATCGCCGAGGTAACTGTATGAATGTCTTGACGCTGTCGCCCAGATCCAGTCCGGTTTCGGGCAAATCTTTTCCGCGACGTCTTCACTGGCCATAATGACTGCGCACGCGCCGTCGGATCGGGGGCATACATCCAATAAATGTATTGGATCGGCAAGCATCGGTGAGGCAAGCACTTCATCGAGCGTCACTTCCTTTCGAAGCTGAGCGTGGGGGTTGTTCATAGCGTGCTTACGGTCCCGAACACTCACTCGGGCACCATCGCGCTCAGATGCACCATAGCGGGCAATATATGCCTGCGCCTCGGCCGCCAGGCCCGAAATTGCTCCGGCGAATACCAGCCTGTCCCATACGGGATCAAAGGCAGTTGTGATTGCGCCGGTGGTGTCAGATTCGGAATTCTTCTCCCAGCCGATAATCAGGACCCTGTCGAACATGCCCGACCCTACAAGATGGTAGCCGCCTATGGCGACGGTGCAGCCGGTGGTTCCGCCGGTGGTCAGTTTGATAATTGGTTTCATCGTTGCGCCGGAGCCGTCAACACTCCAGCAATCGACGTAATTGATTCCTTCAAAGTGGTCCATGTTCCCGATGACTATGGCATCGATGTCCTTCATTTTCAGGTCAGCATCCGCAAGCGCTCTCCGTACTGCCTCGTTAATGAGCTCTTGACCGTTGACATCAGGGCGATGGCTCTTATGAAATGTCTGTCCGGTTCCTACAATTGCAACTCGTTTAGCCATGGTTCTTCTTCCTCCTACTTGTCCTTATCAAGAATAAACACGCAGTGGGACTGGCCGCCCAGGCCGTTGACGCCATGGACCAGACCGGTTTTCGCCTTTTTCACCTGAAAACCTCCCGCGTCGCCTCGAATCTGCCTGACCACCGCGGCCATACTATACAGCCCAGCGGCTATAACAGGATGCCCGGAGAGCAATCCGCCGGAAGCGTTTACCGGCAGCCTTCCATCCATATTAAACTCTCCCTTTTCGAGAAGTTTCCCTGCCATTGCATCATCAGCAAGCCCCATTTCTTCAAGCCACATGAGTTCCTGATAAGTAAACGCATCGTAAAGTTCGACAACATCTATTTCTTTTTTGGGATCCTTAATTCCTGCCATCTCATATGCTTTTTTCGCTGCTTCTGTAAGTGCCTTTGCACGGGAAAGATCCCTATCGCCGAAGAAGAAGCTGTCCGCGCAAAAGGATACACCCTTGATCCAGACCGGCTTTTGCTTGAAATTTGCTGCCACCGATTCGTGGGCGATAATAACAGCTGCGCAGCCATCGGATACCGGTGAACAATCAAGTTTATGCAGCGGGTCCGCGATCATCTCTGATTCCAGCACATCCTTAATGGTAATCTTCATGGGAAGTTGCGCTAGTGGGTTCTTCAGCGCATTGCCATGATTCTTTACCGATACTCCGGCCAATTGTTCAGGCGTGGTTTTGGTGCGATGCATGTATGATCTTGCCTGCATGGCGCACGCGGTAACCATATCCATGCCGAGAGCCCGCTCGTAGATGGGATCAAAGGAAGAATTAGTAATGAGACTCGATACGCTCTGGGAGCCCTTGGAATGTCCTGTAACCAGGGTGGTCTTGTACGATCCGGAGAGGCTCCGCGTCATGCCGTAAAATGCGCCGTAGGTTCCATCGCCTTCGACACAGGAAACGTTCTTATGGGCTGCGCCGCTTGCATCACCCACAGCCATGCAGGAAATCGTCCTGCCGTCCCAGAAATCGCTGGATGTGGTAACTACGTTGTCGATATCGTCAATTGTCATTCCGGCGTCGCTCAGTGCCTTGTTCACGGCTTCCCACGCCATATCAGCGAAAGTTTCACCAACTTTGCTCTTTTCAATTTTTGTGGTACCGACGCCGATTATTGCTGCTCTATCCATATATTTAGCTCCTTCATTATTCGTGAAACTCCAATTCCGAAAGCGATGTAACCTAAATAACCTAAAGGTCACCATGGGTCATCTGTGTCATAATGGAATTGGTCAGTTGAACAATCCCGCAAAGCGGAGGATATGAAACCCACAGCTTACTTTTAGTTTCATACCCGTGATACCGGTTTAAAATGCGAAATATCACGGATGTTACCCTTCCGCCCCTCGGAGAACACCGCCTTCACACGCATGCCGATTGTCACACTTTCCGGTTTTATTTCGTCCAGATAATGCAGCATGGCGGTATCGGCACCATCAAGTTTTATCAGCCCCCAGATTACAGGAACCTTCCTGTCGGAAGGGATGGCCGCAAACTGCCGCCGGGCTATCGTAAAGGTAATAAGCGTTCCTTCATCGGATACGTTTACCCACTGTGTGTTCTCAGTAAAGCATGACGGGCAGACCTTGCGCGGGGGCAGAAACACCTTGTTGCATGCCACGCATTTAGTTGCAGTTATTTTCTTTTCATCGCGAAGGGTTAAATAAAATTTGCTCGCAGTATCGCCTGCCCACCATGAATAGGGGACGTTGATCTTGCTTTTGTACACCATCGGCTCAATGCCCTGAAATTGATCGGTCATGATTGCTCTCCTATGATTTATGCCCTCACCGGTATTTCCTTATGGCAAAAGCATGCAATAAATTATCTTCCTATAATATACCGTTGCGGATCAACCTCATCGCGGAGTATGCGCAGTTCGTTTTCGTGCGGCGGATCGGTATCGGTAATCTTATCTGCCCAGAGGAGCTCGAAACCGCAGTTATCCTGAATATCCTTCCGGTTATAGCCCGGATTGACATTAATAACCTTCATTCGTTTAGACTTTTCTTCAAAGCCCATAATCGCCATGTTGGTGATAATGCGATAGGGGCCAGTCCCTTTCGGGAGACCCGCCTCATAGCGCGAGTTGCCTCCTGTCAGGTATCCGGGGGACGTGATAAAATTTATCTTTTCGGTGAATCTCTTCGCGTCCTGTGGTGTCATCATCATTGTTCTCCAGCACAGTGATGCCAGGTCATTGGCGCCGCCTGATCCCGGGAAGCGAACTTTCGGCTTACCATGGTTGTCACCGATCATGGTGGAGTTGATGTTCCCGTACATATCGATCTGCGCACCGCCCAAAAAGGTGTAGTCAACCATCCCGCGCTGGCAGGTTTCCATGATTTCAGGCATGGAACTGGCCATGATTGCCTTATGGAAAGTGCGGGAATCGCCTACCGAGATCGGCATTGCGGGCAGTATCGGGGCAACGCCGCCAGCCTCAAACATGACTGTCAGGTTCGGCGAGTGTGTCTTTTGAGCAAGCATGGCGGCAGCACAAGGCGCGCCGGTACCTACGACTACGGTTGCCCCGTCCTTAAGGTTTCTGGCCGCAACGCATATCATTAATTCCATTGGATTATAATCTGCCATAGTGGTTCTCCTTATTTCTTGTCCGTCAGGTGTTCAATGGCACGAAGTTTTATCATGCGCTCGATACCGCCGTTGAGGTTGAGGTATTCGTAGAAATTCTTCGTGTCGAGGATCTGTTTTTTGAAGAACTTCTTGAATTCCTCAGGGTCCTTTTCCAAGTTAAGCCATTGTTTCAGGTAAGCTTCATCGGAAAAATACTCATAGGGCATATTGCCGGGGTAGCTGCCGTAGGGAACTTCGACAACCGCGTCAACGCACCAGAACGGGATGAACGTCGCTTCCGGATTCTGGCGGATTTTCTCATTGGAAATGATCCTCTCAGTGGTGATGACAACCCGCTTTGCCGCTTTGGCCAGATCCTGATCAGACACGGACGCGCCGTACACATGGGCGTTGCCGTAAACATCGCACTCATGGACGTGAATCGCCGCAAAGTCCGGATAGAGAGCCGGGTGCGCCGCGTACTTCTGACCGGTGAAAGGGCACAGTATCTCCTTTGCCGCGCTGTATTTGAATGTATCGGTGCCCAGGATGTTGCGTGCCGGCAGAAAGGATAGTCCCATTGCCGCGGCCTTGATTCTCCAGGACAGCGTAGCATTTGTCCATTCCGTAAGCTTAATTTTCCCGCTTTCCACTGCGCGCCTTGCGTGTGGCGAAAGGCCGCGGGCTTCGAGTCCAATTATATAGGCCACATCCAGACGTTCGATGCACTCGCCGGCTATCAGAATCTGGAAATCGTGGGTCGCGGTATGGCCGGCAAACCCCAGGTTTTTCTTCCCCTGACGGACGATCTCATGCAAAATAGCGGTGGGGATTCTATTTGCCCCGAATCCGCCGATGGTTATGTAGTCGCCGTCTTTGATCATGGTTTTTACTGCTTCTTCGGCGGTGGTTACTTTGTTCACCATGGCGCGCGATTTGTGCCGAAAAAACTCCCTGGCTTTATCGGCATCAGGGTCAGTAAACAATTGATTCTGACCTTGCTTTAGTTCATCTGTCTTGCTCATAATTCGCCACCTTGTTGACTAGTGTTTTCTTGCTCTACGGTCACACCATGCAGTGCTCTACTTTTTTTCATAAAGCCCATCAAAGGCCTCTTTCCCATACATATCGTCGATGAGCGACTTATACTTCTGGAGCACCACCTTGCGCTTGAGCTTCAGGGATGGCGTAAGCTCTCCACCTTCCTGAGAGAAATCTGATTTGATTATACGAATGTGAACGATGTTTTCGTACAATGCAAGGTGACTATTGCGCTCGTCTACATGCTTCTGCACAATATCGAGAAATTTCTGGTTTTCCAGCAGCTCTGCCGGTGAATTGAAAGTTATGCCTTCC
The DNA here is from genome assembly GCA_025355345.1 of Syntrophaceae bacterium. Taxonomy (GTDB): domain Bacteria; phylum Desulfobacterota; class Syntrophia; order Syntrophales; family Smithellaceae; genus FEN-1160. The sequence continues at coordinate 7,862 of JANXZU010000055.1, read as the reverse complement.
TCGGTGGCCAGCGCTGATGCCTCATCTGGATTGATGTTGCACAAACCGGTGAGATACTTCTTCCTTTCACCAATGACGATGAATTGGGTGAACAGCGGATCGGACTTGAACATATTCTCGATCTTTTGTGGTGCCACGTTCTTGCCACCGGAAGTTATGATAAGATCCTTCTTTCTGTCTGTGATCAGCAGATTTCCTTCATCATCGAAGATGCCGATGTCACCGGACATGAAATACCCATCGGGCGTGAAGGCATCACGAGTCTCGTCGGGGAGTTTCCAGTACCCCTTGATCACGTTGCCACCCTTTAATAAAATCTCGCCGTCGTCGGCTATCTTGATATCCATGCCGGGTAAAGGCTTGCCGGTGGTTCCTATCCTGTAATCAGCCAGTGACTGCATCGTGGCCGGTGCCGTGCACTCCGTCATGCCGTATCCCTGGATGACTGTAATTCCGGCCGCGTTGAAAAAACGAATGATCTCTTCGGCTGTCGGGGCGCCGGATGCCGTCATCCAGGTAACACGCCCTCCGAGCTTATCCTGGAGCTTCTTGAATATGATAGCATAAGCGATCTTGTATTTCAGCTTCAGGAAAAACGGAACGCGCCTATGCTTCTCGCGACGCATGCTGATGCGGTTGCCAACTTTCTGGCCCCAGGCAAAGATCTTCTGTTTGAACTGGGATTGTTCCTTAACCTGCGCCATTATTTTCTGGTACACTTTTTCGCAAACTCTCGGCACAGCCAGAATCATAGTGGGACGTTTCTCTTCAAAATCTGCCAGCAGTGTTTCGATGCTCTCCGCGTATGATGCAGTGATACCGCAATACATACCATAGAAATGACCTGCGATCCTTTCAAATACGTGCGAAAGAGGAAGAAAGGGAACCGTGCAGTCATTGTCTGATGCAAAATGGGGTTTGATCGCGTCCAGAGACTGAACAACCCAGAAAATATTTCCGTGAGTTATCATTGCACCCTTGGGCAATCCGGTTGTGCCTGATGTATAAACGATTGTTGCAAGGTCATCAACTGTTACTTCCCGGGAAAGCTTTTCAAAAACAGTAGGGTCTTCAAGGTGTTTTTTCTTTCCGAGTTCCATGAGATCCTTAAAACTCATGACCTTGGGATGCCCTGTGGCATCATTTTCTTCTATGACGATTATCTTTTCCAGACCGGGACATTTGTCCACAATCTCCAATATTTTTTTGAGCTGCTTCTTATTTTCCGAAACAATGATCTTCGATCCGGAATTATTGATTATGTACTCGATTTCTTCGGCAGCCAAAGTTGGGTAGACCGGTATTATACATGCCCCTATTCCCAGCGAACCCAGATCAGCATAGATCCATTCGAGCCTGTTTTCAGAAAGAAGAGAAACCATATCCCCCTTTCTGATTCCCAGCGACCAGAGACCCAGACCTGCCACGCGTGCCCGATCGTAATACTCGTTCCAGGTTGCGCCGTGCCAAACGCCTTTTATCTTTTTTTCGGCGGCCAGACGGTTCCCGTACTTTTTGACACGGTTCCGAAAAACATCATTCATGGTTTTTTCTGTTAATTCCATCATGCATCCCCCAAATATATATTTAGTGATACCTGATCAATTACTATCTTTTCTTAATGCCCATGATCAGACGGGCTTCATCAGTTGTAGCTACCGGACGTCCGAGGTTGTTGGCAATTGCCACCGCCACTTCCACCTGCTCGTAACTGCCCTTGGCGAGATCGCCATTCGGCATTTTGATATTGTCCTCGAGTCCGACCCTCATATGTCCGCCAAGAATACACGATTGCATGATGCAGGGGAATTGGTCTGTCCCGACACCGCACGTGGTAAAGTTAGCTTTCGCAGGAAGCGCGTTCATCATGGCGATGAAGGATTCAGCCCGGAAAGCCTGCCCGCCTGCAACTCCCCAGACGAAGTTAAAGTTCATTGGGTCGGTGAAAATACCCTGTCTGCCAATCAGCATGGCGTTATCTAGTCCGCCCATATCGTAGCATTCGATTTCCGGCTTCACACCGTTTTCTTCCATTGCCTTGCCGAAATCCTGAACCATAGTGAATGTGTTCTCAAATACGTAATCAATAAACACTTTACCTGTTTTGCGGTCAACTATGCCGAAGTTCATTGAGTTAGTGTTCAACGACGCCACCTCGGGCTTGATTGCCACGATCTGGGATAGCCTCTGCTCTGCTGTCTTGCCCATGCCGACTGCGGATGTCAGGCAGATAATGATGTCCGGACATTTATCCTTGATAGCGTCGTATGTTGCCTTGATCCTCGCGTGCTCATGGGTGGCCATTCCCGCGTCTTCGCGCGCGTGGACATGCACCATTGCCGCACCGGCCTTCCAGCATTTGTAAGCCTCTTCGGCAAATTCCGCAGGAGTATAAGGAACGCTTGATATCTGATTTTTCATGGTCGCCGCGCCTGACAGCGCTGCAGTTATTATTACTGGTTTAGACATATCGGGTTTTCCTCCTTTTCGTTTTCCTTGTGTATCTGGTTCATCGACAGGAACCCATTGTTTCCTGGTCGCATTAATTTCGTGAACCGAAATTCTTTCAGCTGCAGGTTTGAAATGATCGATATCGAGGATAGTATTGGTCGTTTCTTTGGCAAATACAGCCTCCACCTTCATCCCAATCTTCACTTCCACAATCTCACATTCCTCCAGAATATGCATGAAGGGCGTATCCGCGCCGTCCAGTTTGATCAGGGCCAGAACAAAGGGCGCTTTACGCGGCAGATGCTTGTCGTCATAGCGCACCACAGTGAAGTTCGATACCGTGCCTGTATTGCTTACATCGACCCATTTATCGCGGATGTCGGTAAAATCCTTATCACATACCTGCCGCGGCGGCAGATAGACCACATTACAGGTAGGGCATTTTACTCCCATAATTTTCTTCTGATCACGGATGGTTGTGATGAACTTGCTGCCCACCCGGCCGGCGAAGTAAGTGTAAGGGAGCGCCATCCTACCTTCAACTACATAGCTGTCTTCAAAACCTTTCATCTGCTTTGTTGTCATATACCTACTCCTTACTCATCTATCTCGAAATATTTAATGTCCCAGATATCACCGATCCGGTTTTCCTCCCAGACGGGGCGGACACGGGTACCCTTCTTCTCATTCCAGCCACTCTTTATCTTTTCGATCTGGTCTTTTCTTATAAAATGGGGCAGGGTCTCATTGCCTTTGCAGCCATCAAGTAGAATATTGATTGACCCGTAAGGTGTTTCCCTAGCCACGCCAGTCAGCGGATCAGGCATAGCGTAGAATACGACGTCCATATAGCGGACTTCACCCTTGGGCCCCACCTCTAAGAAGTCAGCGGCGCGCACCCGGCACTCGGCACACACTTCCCGCGGCGGCAGTTGCAAACGTCCGCACTTCGGACATTTATTCGCGTATATTTTTTTGTCTTTCAGCCCCTTAAGGAACTTGCCCATGATGGGACCTGTAGAAAACTTCTGGTTCACTGCTATAGTTTTTTTGAGCACCAAAAGTTCCTGTTCCTGCACGTTGCCGCCCATCGGATCCTTATATTTCTCGAACAGGATTGGCCATTTTGATGCCATCATGTTGATGTCGCCCTTGGCTGCTGCCTTTCCCGCCGCCAGTATGCTCTGCGCATCGATCTTGCCGAGGATAAAATCAACGTAATCTTTAGCATCATTGAATTCCAGCGTGACTGTCGGACTGCCTTCGATTTCTGTTGTGACCGTGCAAACCTTATCCTTTATAAACACCGTCCATTTACCGCCCTGCGGTCCGCCGAGATCAAAAGCAAAAGCCGCATCAAGCCCTTCGGCCTCTTTGGCTTTGAATCGCGGCACAATTGTCGCGAACATGTCCGCAAGATATTCCTTAACGGTCATTTCCTTTTTGGCTATTATGTACTTGCGGAAGAGCTTACCTGTTTTTCCGAAGGCGCCCATATCGCCTTCAACCTTAACTTTGCCGCTCATGAAAGCGTTGGTGGCGTCAACTTTGCCGGTATTTACACCGACAAATGTCTCGCCGTCTGCTTTCATAGTCGAGATACAACCGGACAAATCGTCGGTTTTCGAAAGCTTCATTTCGTTATTCTTTACTGTCAGTTTCCACTTGCCTTCGTCAAGGATGTCGTAGCCGAAAACAGCATCTACATCTTTGGCACCATCTGGCCGGAAACGCTCTTGCATAGAGTTGAATATATCTTCAACTTTTATATCCCAGTATTCTGCCATGATTATCCTCCTACCAGTTAAGTTCCTTTTCTAGCATTGTCATCACTGTCCACATAGTACCGCCGAACCCTGACGCGAGAGCGTGATTGACCGGGGTCGGGATCTGGTGGGGACCGGCATTGCCACGCACCTGCATAGCCGCCTCGGCCACACGAATAAGCGCGGTAGCGCCAATCGGATTAGACCCGATAACACCACCGGACGGGTTGATAGGCAACTTGCCGCCGATCATTATTTCCTTGTTCTCGATGAGCTTAAGGTGTTCATCTCCTTTAAGGTCGAAAAAATCCCGAAGCCAGTCAATAGCCCACCATGAGGCCGGATCGTACATTTCGAAAACATCGAAATAGTTCAACGGGTCTTTGATACCATTGCGCTTAAAGAGTTGTTCTGCGGCAAATTTATGAGTCTTCATAACAGGGAACTCCCTGTTATATCCGAAAATGCTGAATGTCTCTTCCTTATGGACGGTAATGTGATCCCTTATCCAGACCGGAGTCTTCGAAATTTCTTTCGCCTTTTTTTCGCAAGCGAAGATAACACAGCACGCACCATCCGACTGTGAACACATTTCAATAAGCTTTAATTCGCCGACAAGTTTCGGCGAAGTTCGAATAAGGTCGTCAATCTGATTGAAATCAAGCCCGAAAGCGCGGTGTGCATTGGGATTGAGTCCCGCGTGCTTGTCCATAATAATGCGGTATGTTAGTGATGCTCTGTTGGCGCGCTCAAGGCCGAATTCACGTTCTACATCATAAGCGGACGATCCGGTTAGTGCTCCTGCCTGTATCTTGCGAAACCAGAGGGGGTCAGCCATATTAGTGATGCCGCCAGTGGTATGTCCCTCCTGAAGTTTCTCAAAACCGATGGCCATTACGATATCGTACATTCCCGATGCCGTTAGGTTATCAGATGCACAGGACAGGGTCGCCCCGACTGTCCCGCCGGTTGTGATTCTGATGCAGTCTTTGCCATAGGCGCCGGTTCCCAACACATGCCAGAGGTCCGGCGAGTGCACCATCTCGAAGAGTTCCATGTTGCCGTGAACGACACAATCAATATCCTTCATGGTCAGGTTCGCGTCTTTTAGTGCCAGACTGACAGCTTCATGGATCAATTCAGGCTGGTTGACGTCCTCACGATGGCTGGAATGCTTTGTCTGCCCGATGCCTATTATTCCAACGTTTCTGTTTTTCTTATGTGCCATTGTTCAACCTCCCTAAGATTCCATTACTATTACCGCCTGGTGCTGCCCGGCACCGCCGTAGTTTGCCTGGGCGACTGCCCGCTTCGCGCCCTTGACCTGCCGATCACCTGCCTGATTGGATAGATGGTAGTAACATTCAATGGCCCTGGCCGCACCTCCGAGAAGAAGCGGATTGCCATTTAGTTGCCCACCGGACAAATTCACATTGAATTTATCCATACCGCCATCGTCGATCCATTTGCCACCTTTTCCTTCATCAGCGATGCCAACGCCTTCGGCCCACATTGGTAGCTGGTACGCGGCATGGTCACTAAGCTCAAAAAGCTGGATATCCTTTTTAGGATCTTTAATACCTGCCTTGGCGTATGCACGCTGTGAGGCATTTTTAAGAGAAAAATTTGATGTAATATCTTTGTCGCCGAGGAAATACGTGTCCATGCAGCTGCCATACCCTGTAATATACACAGGGTTTTTCGTGAACTCTTTGGCCCGCTCTTCGCTGCATAGCAGCATTCCGTAAGCCCAGTCAGTTACCGGATATACGTAGAGCTCCCGCAACGGGTCCGAATACATAGGCGATTGCAGTACTTCCTTTTCCGTAACGATTTTATTTTCGCGGCCATAGGGGTTGTTTTTCCCGTTTTTCCGGGAACGCACCACAACTTTTGCCAGGTGCTCATCGGTCACACTGGATTTTTCCATATACGCCCGCGCCTGCATTGCGTCAACGTTGTGATAATCCATGCCGAGAGGCCTACAGTAAAAGGGATCATAGGCTAAGTTGGAAACCATCCTCCTGCTTTCTCCCTGCGACTCCTTACAGTGGCCCATGAAAAGTATCAAATCGTCATGGCCCGAAAGGATGCATGCCATCGCGTAACCGAGGCCGTTGATGCTTTCCTGAGCCATCTTCTCTTCGCCCCGGAAGTGCGCGCCGACAACATCTGTCATACCATTGTTGGAAATAGTGCGCGCGTCGAACATGTCATCAGAGCAGGTGATGATTGTCCGGATGCCCTTCTCCATATCGAAGGTCACCTTGGTCTGCTTCATTATTGACTCGAAGCATTCCAGCAGCATGTTCTGAAAACGTAAATAATGATAATTGGGATCGTTCTTGATCTGCGCGACAGCGCAGATGGCAATTTTATTAGCCATTACCATTCCTCCTATTTGATGTGACTTTATAAAGGATCATAATATTAAAACCTTTATACTTTAAATGTAACAGTTCCATGATTTTCCCGCTTTTATCGCCTGGAGGATAGAATCTTTTTCCCGATTAGCGTCCAGCTCTATCCATGCCCTGCCGATACCGACACGCGTGTGTGAGTCATCCGATGCTATTTTTGGATATGCGATATTTAGCGATTCAAAAACCGTATCACGATATCCCTTCGCCGTTATTTCAACCGCATCCAGGGGATACATCTTTTCAAGTTCCGCCAATCGAACCAGCAACTGCTCCGGGGTAAAATTATATTCACTGATGTGGTTGAATATGTGGAGCACCTCTTTATCTCCCTCTATTTTCGAAACATGAATGTATCCATTTACAAAGACCGTCAATTCAATGCCAATAAAAATAATCATGTTCGTCTTTATCTGCCCGTATGTTTCTCTGTAGTTGGGCTTCAGCAGATAATCATGATCCGTAAAAGCTATAAAATCATATCCTTTTGATTCATATGCATTGGCAACTTCCTGTGGCGACAATTTACCGTCCGAGCAGGTTGAGTGCGTGTGGAGACATCCTTTTAATAACATAGATACCGATAAAACATTTACATTGCCCCCTGATTATATCGTCCTATTAATTTTGATTGGACGTTCAACCAACTGAGTTATTCATTAATCCCGCTTCGGGTTATTGTCAAGAAAAAAGTTTGATTATTTATAAATAAATTTGGTTTGAATAAATAGCAATGTAATATCAGTATTATAGATCAACTGAATTTAATGCTATCGACCAGAAAACCGCCCTTCTCACTATCTTTGTAAAATGCGGTTAAAACATCGCATCTATAAACCCCGCAGACAGTGAAACTGTGTCATAATGTCTTTACGAGGGAGTGTAACGACCGAAGCAATCTCGTAAGCTCGAGATAATACTTAGATTGCCACGTTAACTCTCGTGACCTCGGAATGACAAATGATGATTGCGACACAGTCTCAGAAAGTTTTGAATTGTGGAACCGTTGAGGATACTTTCGGGAGCACTTTGCAAAGGCAATAAATAAGGCGATTTTTGCCTGATAATATAAAACAAAGTATCGTCTGATTAACGTCAATTACTTTTCCCTATCAGCGACAATTATTTTTCCCGTTTAATAATATTTGTTTCAGTACCAGCCATATTAGTTTTTCTTGACTGCTCCAATCTATAGCTCAATAAATTCAATTCCAGTATAATACTA